>NZ_JAKIKS010000079.1 GCF_023284005.1 Shewanella surugensis | reverse complement strand
GTGTTATAAAAACCATTAACCGTTGTTTGAATTTACTCATCCCAAGACCGATTCAGCCCAAAAAGATTGAGCTGTTCATATGGTGAACAAGAAAATGTCGTGTACAGGGATGGATTCCACGTTTAAAGGGTTCGTTGATTGAGGCTTAATATGTCAAGTTTGCTTGAAGTTGTATTTGAAAATGTACTGAAGACCAAGGTAATTCAGCTCTTAATGTTATTGGTTTCGACGTCTAGAAGAATTATTAATATTCAGTGTAGCGAAAATATTGAACTAATGAATGAAGATAAGCTTGACATGAATTTATTAAGTAACCTATTGAATTTTGATGGTGATATTAGCGCGCTAATTAGTCTGAATGGTATGAATATTGGTAGTATCACTCTGCCAAACGTATTGTTACGACTGGTTAAATATGGAGACCACTACGATATTGATTTCAATTTTGATTCTAAAGAAGTTGATAATATTGATATGACGGCGCTTGTGGTAGAACTGCATCATCATGCTAAAGAGATTGCTAGAGATCATAGTATGGCTGAGTACTTCTGTGGTATGGAGCCAGCCTCGGATGAAGATACTAGATACTTTACAAATGAAACTTTGGGCCCTTTAGCAAACTATTAACAATTACTTGTTGCAAAGGGCGTAGACAAATTTGGAAATGTGATAAGCCGTAAACCAAAAAGTGTTCAGGATCAAATGACTTTGGATGCTGCTAAACGTGTGTCGCTTATTGCTGAGATCTAGGTCTCTTTACTTGCCTATTCTTTACTGCTTCTTGACGTTAACGCATTCTTCTACTCTTTTCTAGATAGCCCACCAATTCACTCAAATTAGCTAACTGCTGGTGGGCGATGATCCATTGGGGTAAATGTTGCTGCTCAGGCGCAGGGATGGCGATGGTTTGCATGTTAGCGGCGCGGGCGGCGATCAGGCCGTTGAACGAATCTTCAATCGCGAGACAATGATGTGGCGATATCCCAAGAGCTTGCGCGCAGTTAAGATACACTTCGGGATGCGGTTTACCATGGGCAAGGTGCTCTGCCGATTGGGTGGCTTCAAAATAGGGTGTGATATTAAACTTACTGAGTACAGCTTCAATCATTGATGATGCCGATGAAGTTGCAAGGCCGATTTTAATCCCTTGTGTTTTACAATATTTAAGTGCCTCAATAACCCCTTGCATGGGCTTGGTATCATGATCGATGGCGGTAATGACCTGATTGACAATGCGCTGCGAAACGGCTTGATTATTATCTTTTCCTTGATAGTCAGGCCACGGATAACGTTTATACCAATACTCGACCACTTGATCGATCCTTAGCCCAGTGGTTTGCAAGGTGTCTTCATAGTTAATGGGCAAGCCCAGCGCTGTCATGGTGTCAAATTCGGCTTGTTGCCAAAGGGGTTCGGAGTCGATTAAAACACCATCCATATCGAAAATAACGGCATCAATGCGAGGAGAGGTCATTGTATGGTCTCAATATTGGGTAATAGTCTTGGCATGATAGCCCCATTGAGATGAGTTTTCAGCTTAATTTATTGCCACTGCGATGTTACTCGTTTAGGGGGGGATTTTAGTTTTATTGCATAACTGCAGCGCCATTAAAAAATGGCGCTGCTTTGTTTAATGGCGCTGGATCGGAGGGAGTGACTCTTGTCGTTCTTTAAAGAAAGAACTTGGAAATCAACATTCCCTAATCGTAAATGTTAAATTTTTCACCATTCACCATTCACCATTCACCGTTAAACCCACATCGATATTGTTACGAGTGGCATTAGAGTACGGGCACACTTGATGAGCGGTTTTAACCAGTTCCACAGCTTGTGCTTGGGGTAAATCGAGTGTGACAGCCAGGCTGGCTGTTAAGGCAAATCCGCCGGTATCACTGGCGCCTATTCCTATTTCTGCGGTGACCGGTGCCGTTGTTAACGCGACTTTGGCTTCACGCGCCACATGTAAAATAGCATTAGAGAAACAGGCGGCATAACCAGCGGCAAAAAGTTGCTCTGGGTTATTGCCCGCGCCTGAGCCGCCCATTTCTTTTGGATAGCTGAGTGATAATGACAGCTGGCCATCATTGGTGTTCACTTCGCCATTACGGCCTGCAGATGCGGTAGCGCTAGTTTGGTATAGAGTTTTCATAATGTGCCTCAAAGGTGGTGTCAGTATAGTGCTGTCATTACTGTCATAAAAAATGGGGTAAAGCGTGTTACTGCTTTTTAAGTTGCGCGCAATCTATCTGGGGTTAACTATAGCGCTTATTAATTCCATTTGCAACTAGATTGCGCGCAATCTAGTTTAAGGTTAAGCAAGATTGTATTCAGGATTATTTAACGATTGATTTTAATCGGATAAAAGTTTTTAAATATTGATGCTGCAAGGAATGCTACTGGGTAATAAATAATCGTAAGGCTCGGCATCGGGATAGTAAGACTGCCTAGCGATAATTGCGGTTTGTATGTCGTTCTCAACACGTAGCAATTGGTTTTGGAACTGGGTTAAGGGTCCATTGGCTTCGGTGACTTTTTTATCTTTAAACCACGATTTGTAAGGGAAATGATTATCTTTATACTCACCCAGTTTACGATAATGTATTGATCCTAACAAGGTTAACATGACTTGTTGCTCGAGCGCGATAACGATGGGAGATAAAGTGTTAAACCACATTTTATCGACGCTGTTAGTGGTTGGGCGCTTATCCCATAGGGCACCTGTCATGACGGGTGAGAACGACATGAGATTACGTTGTGGAAAGTTAACCGCAGCATGTTGTGCGCTGGCAGTGAAAACGACCATGGTTAATACTTCGGATAATATATGCCGACTCTTTAGTGTCGGAATATTGTGAATTTTCCCCAGAGAGTTGACTTCGCTATGCCAAGCTTGGAGTTCATTGTCGGTGATAACGTGGTTATCGCTTTCATAATACAGGTAGACATAATTTTCAACCCATTGGGCGATAGCGTGCCAAATTTTGAGCCCATCATCTCGATAAGGAAAATAAGGCATTATTTGTGGATCGAACAAACCACGGCGGCTTAATTCTGTGGGGAGGTAGGCTGCGGCAAAGTCGAAAGACAGCCTATTTTTGATGGCGGCTTGTTGGGTGGCAGTGATTTGACCAGCAAAAATATTAGCGATGGGACCATGAGCGGTAATCAGTTCAGACTCAAGTTCTGAATTGATAAATAAAGTGCCTTCAAAATGGGGCAGTAATAAACGGTTAATGGGATGGCTGCAGGGCAGCTGCCGATGAGTGGCGATGGCAAAGGCTTCTTCCACAAGATGGGTTCGGCCAAGGTGAACAAAGAGCTCATGATAGTTTGCATCCGCATAGTTGACGCTATTTTTGGCATATTGCCAGATAGAGTCTGACTCGGCATGGCAAGGCGGGGTGAATAATGGGCTTTGGTTGGGATCTTGCGTTAACTGTATTCCAATTGGAATGAAATGATGCCGATTGGGACAGAGCATGAAAGCCGCGATAGGCACATTAAGGCTTTTTTTACGTTTATGGAAAACCCCTGTTTGTTCTGATAAGGCACTGAGTGCTTTATAATCACAAATAAAAATGCGCTGATCGAGTAGGGCTTTTTCGAGGCTATCATGACCAATGAATAGGTGACTAATCATGTCATTGGTGAGAGGGAAGTTTAATGGCAGTTGTGTCACACTTTTCAGCAGCATGGGGTTGGGACCTGCGAGCCTTAAGTTAGCAAAACTATGATCTTTTTTCATTTTATTAGCGATTCGAGGCAATCTAATGGTTTTAAAAAGTTGCTGATAATCTTCAAGTGATTGGCCAGATTGGGTATTATTTCTTTCTAATTGATGCAATATTATCTCGATATGTTTGAGGCTATTACTCACTTCCGGCCAAGCAACATTTTCAACCTCATTCATTAAGTTTTTTCTATCAAATTCAGTGTGGTGTATGAGGTGCATAAAGGTGTGCCACAGTGAATGATGATGCGGTGCTTGATGTTGCTTTAAATGTTCGACGATAGGCAGCATGATTTTATGACTGGTGGTTAATGCTTGCGTATTAATATTGAGATCTGATCTAAGATTGAAATCGCTGATCACGGCTAAAAAATTGGTCATCACTTCAGATAAGGTAATACTAACTAGGCTTTTCCATTCCACTGTGGGTTGTTCATCCTCTGTTAGCTGGTTAACTAGGGGGACGCCCATTAGATTGGGGGAATGGGTGTTCCATTGATATATTTTTCTTTGTTGATCAAGAGAATGGGCTCTTTCATGTTGCTGCGTTGTCGATGCATCTTGAGGTAAAATAGGGGAATGGCTATCCATAGCGGTTGTTCTTTTTGTGATATATCTATGTCCAAGTAAAGATCTAAACCTGAGGAAATACAAATTTAAGAGTGCGTTAACCACTTTTTGATCTGTGAATGGAAGGGGTCACAAATCTTAGTGGTGATATCCATTAACGATATTTAAAACCCGTTATTTTTATTTGATGATCTGTTTTGGTTAATTAAGATTTTAATACTGAGAGTAAATCGAGTAATTTGACATCGAATTCATTTTTTACCGTTTTGCTTACCGCATGGCTAGTATACTCAAAAGTAAAGTTTTTTGCTTGCAACGCTTCTATGAGGGATTGATAGTGTTGGACTGATTTTGCCGCGAAGGTCAGAAAGTAATCCACTTCGCCGAGGACCGCTTTGATCTCAACGACTTCTGGCATGGCCTGTATTGTGGTGAGAAAACGGCTTCTTTCTGTTGGAAAGAAGTCGATAAATGCAAATTCGACGATGAAATAGTTAATGTCAACGAAGCGCTCATAATCAATTTGGGCATGATAGGCTTTAATCAATCCTTTCTCTTCTAGTTTTTTTTGCCTTTGTGAACAAGGGGTATCCGATAAGCCTACGGCATCGGCTAATTTGACCTTTGTCATTCTACCATCTTGTTTTAATTCAGATAGTATTTTCAGATCATATCGATCCAGTTTGATTTTTTTTACCATAAGGCGATATGTACTCTCTGCATGTGCTTATCTACTATTTTGTTATATAAGACTTTATTACCTAAAGATAGAGAAAACCCTGTATTTTCACAAAAAACTGAGGGAATACCTAAAATATAACTATCAGTTTGTGGATTTCATCATTCGCACTCTTGTTAACATAGCTTTTGTTCTCAAGCAGTATGAAAGCCCTTTAGGGTGTCGATTAAAAGGAAATGTGATTGTGCAATTACAAATGTATTCTGAAAAATGGGTGCTCGATACGCCATTTGTTATCTCCCGAGAAAGCACCAGTTGTCAAGATGTCTTAGTGGTTGAGGCGAGTGACGGGCAACATATGGGTCATGGCGAGTCTTCACCCACTGCTCGCTATGGTGAGTCAGTCGAGTCGATTATCTCGCAATTTACTCTTTTACAGCAACGATTAAAAGATGATCCTGATATTATTCTAACGCCGCAGAGTTTACAGGCATTGATGAGACCTGGTGCGGCGCGTAATGCTGTTGACTGTGCACTTTGGGATTTAGTCAGTAAACAGCAACACAAGCCCGTTTGGCAGTACTTCGATATGTCAGAGCCTAAACCTGTGGATACGGTTTTTACTATTAGTTTAGATCGGCCTCAAGCCATGGCGCTAGCGGCGAAAAAAGTGAAAGGGCATGCGGTGTTAAAGCTTAAATTCGGTGGCGAAGGAGACATCGATAGGATTGCTGCCATTCGTGATGTACTGCCTGATCAGCGTTTGATTATCGATGCAAATGAAGCTTGGAGTCCCGATCAGATCGAATTATTACTGGATGTGATGCATAAGAATAATGTTGAAATGGTCGAGCAGCCCTTGTGTGCAGGCCAAGATGATATTTTATCAAGCATTAAGCATCCCATGACGATTTGTGCCGATGAGTCATGTCACACGAGCCTCGATCTGGCCTCTTTAGTGGGGAAATATGACATGGTGAATATTAAGTTAGATAAAACTGGTGGCTTGACTGAAGCAATGATGTTACTCAAAAAAGCCAAAGAGATGAATTTTGAAATAATGGTGGGCTGTATGGTAGGTACCTCTCTGGCTATGGCCCCAGGACTCCTCATTGCACAACATAGCCAATATGTCGATCTCGATGGTCCATTATTAATGGGCCGAGATCGTGACGTAGCATTGAAATATGCAGAAGGTTTAGTCTATCCCAATCACCAAGGGTTATGGGGTTAATCAAGTTAATAAAGTGAATGAGTTCCGCTCAGTTGAGGAAAGCAGTATGAATATTAAAAAACCTTATTTACTCTTTTTGGGTGACAGTGAGTTTGCCAAGACGGCGCAAGGTATTTGCCATTGGCGTGGACAAGGTTGTGTGGCGCAATTTAGACTAGCGGGTTGTCAGGTGGACTTAGGCTTACCTGAAGCGTCCATGCAAGAAGCGGCAGATCGAGGCGTGAAGACTTTAGTGATTGGGGTTGCGCCCCATGGTGGATTATTAAAAGAAAGCTGGTTACCACATTTAAAAGCCGCTTTGGAAGCGGGAATGGACATTGCCAGTGGTCTACATACTAAAGTGGCCGATATTGATATGTTACAAACTGCGGCTAATGTACATGGTCGTCAAATTTTGGATATTCGTCATCCTCAAAAAACCTTTGCGGTGGGTGATGGGGTCAAGCGCAGTGGTAAACGTTTGTTAACAGTGGGTACGGATTGCAATGTGGGCAAGATGTTTACCACCTTAGCAATAGAGCAAGAAATGCACAAAAGGGGCATGAATGCGACGTTTAGAGCCACGGGACAAACGGGTATTTTTATTGCCGGAAAAGGTGCGGCCGTTGATGCGGTGATTGCTGACTTTATTTCTGGTGCGGCGGAATGGTTATCACCTGATAACCATGACGACCATTGGGATTTAATTGAAGGACAAGGATCACTGCATAATCCTTCTTATGCTGGGGTGAGTTTAGGCTTATTACATGGGAGTCAGCCTGACGCCATTGTATTGTGTCACGATCCTTTGAGAGCTCATGTCGTCGATTTAATGCATTATCCGATACCGAAACTACAAGATGCTATCGATACTGCATTAGGGGCTGCTCGCTTGACTAATCCCAAAGTGCAATGTGTCGGAGTTTGTGTTAATACCTCTAAAATGTCAGCAGAGCAAGCCTCTGATGTGATAGCGAAGATAAGCCGTGAAACGGGTTTAGTGTGTGTTGATCCGGTTCGTACTGGTGTGGGGGTTATTGTCGATAAATTGGCAACCTTGTAAGATCAAAGGCTGCTAAAAAGGGTGGGAGGCTATTCTTCCACCTGATGATTTTTATTTTTACACAAGCATTTTCTATTCATTTCCCTATCACCATTTTCTTTTATTTTCTGCATCAATAAATAGCCTTTTGAGTGAGTGTTTTTTGAGCACACCTTTGTATAATCGAATTTACTTAATCAGTGGTTATTAATTTATTTAGTACTCACTAAGTTTTGGAGATCCTTAAGTCAGATGGATTCTGAATTTTCAACAGATTTAGTGATATGACGAATCCAGATAAGTGGCCTAAATTGAGACATTAATCTTAGCTCTTCAGCATATTGAGAGCCAACAGGGAAGATAATTCTATGCGCAAAGCTTATTATTTTTACCAGATGTTGATCGGTGTTTTTTGTTTATTACCTTTGCTCGCCACTGCTGCATCAGTCACGCGGGGGCCGTATTTACAAATGGCAAACCATGAAAGTGTCACAGTACGTTGGCGTACGGATGTGTCGACCAGCTCAGTGGTGCGTTATGGCATAACGGTTGATCAGTTAGATCAATCTGTGGTGATGTCAGGGAGCCGTACTGAACATGAAGTCCGCGTAACGGGGCTTAATGCTAGTCGTCAGTTTTACTATTCCATTGGCACAGAAACGGAGACTCTTGAAGGAGGCGAGTTGGAATATCGGTTTATGACTTCTCCCCCTGTGGGTAGCGATGCTGCGACGAGGGTATGGTTGATTGGTGATGCGGGAACGGCCAATACCAATGCCCAAGCGGTATATAACGCCTATTTGAACCATGAAGGCAGCGATGCGACGTCACTATGGATCATGCTCGGGGATAATGCTTACAACAGTGGTACCGATAATGAGTATCAAAACGCCGTTTTTGATATGTACCCAGAGTTATTAAGGCGCTCGACGTTATGGGCGACGTTAGGTAATCATGATGGTTATTCGGCTGATTCTGACACTGAGTCGGGTCCTTACTATGATATTTTTTCATTGCCACGCCAAGGGGAGGCGGGTGGACTCGCATCGGGAACGGAAGCCTATTATTCTTTCGATTACGGCAATATTCATTTCATTAGCCTCGATTCCTATGAAACCGATCGCAGTGTGAATGGTGCGATGATGACATGGTTGGCTGATGATCTTGCGGCCAACACTCAAATTTGGACCATTGCTTTTTGGCATCACCCTCCTTATAGCAAAGGCTCTCATGATTCAGATAACGAGTCTCAGCTTATTGATATGAGAGAAAATGCACTGCCTACCTTAGAGAGCTATGGGGTTGATTTGGTATTCAGTGGTCATAGTCATTCTTATGAACGTTCATATTTAATCGATGGTCATTATGGTGACTCATCCAGTTTTAATGCGAGTCATCAAATTAATGCGGGGAGTGGGCACAGCGACGGTGACGGAGCCTATGAAAAAATTGACGGTGGAGTAAATATGGGCGCGGTGTATACCGTTGCGGGTAGCTCGGGGAAGATTTCAGGCGGAGATTTAGATCATCCAGCGATGTTTACGTCATTAAATCAATTAGGCTCGGTTGTTCTCGATATCAATGGCTATGAAATAACGGCGAAATATTTGAACAGTAATGGCAACGTCACTGATTATTATACCTTACGTAAAGGGGCTGATGTGATGGCGCCAACAGTGACAAATGTTGAAGGCATGGGGGCGAATACGGTCAGTGTGACATTCAGTGAAAGTGTGACCGAACAAAGTGCTGAAAACATAAGTCATTTTGTCATTGATAATGGTGTAACGGTTACCGATGCTCAGAGGCAAGCAAGTCTTAATAGTGTGTTATTAAGCACATCTGATTTGGAATATGACACGGTTTATCAAGTGACGATGAATAATATTGTTGATTTAAGTGGCAATGAAATTGCTGCTAATACCCAGCAGGCTTTCACTCGTGAACGTTTGCAACAGGTGAGCTTTCAACAAGGTCTTGATGGTTATGCGGGGGGCCAAGATGCGTATATTGGGTCGGGAATTGCCGATGATAATACGGGTGTCGCGCAGATGTTACTCGCTGATGGTAGCGATGGCTTTAATGGAGAGTTAATCAGTTTATTAAGCTGGGATCTGAGCAGTTTACCGAATAATGCTGTGGTGACGGAAGTACAACTACAGTTGTCGTTATTTAATGCATCGAGTGGTCACTATGATCTCTGGCAAATGAAAAGTGATTGGCAGCAAGCCAGTGTTACTTGGAATAATGTGGATCCAAGCAGCAGTATGGGAGTGAATATTGCCAGTTTTTCAGATGTCCCTGTTGGCGGTCTGACGCTAGATTTTAATCAAGCTGGGATTGATTTGGTCCAATCTTGGTTAGATGGAACGCAAATAAACCAAGGTGTCATGTTAAAAAGTAGTGGCAGCATCGATGGAGTCGACTTACGTTCCAGTGAGTATGCGACGATGTCGAGTCGTCCGAAACTAGTCATCAGTTATATTGAAAACGAAACGGATAATGAAGCCCCTAATGCTGATTTTAGTTATCAAGTTAATCAGCTAGCGGTGAATTTTACTGATAGCTCTTCGGATATTGATGGCAGTATTGTTGCTTGGCTGTGGGATTTTGGTGATGGGCAAACGGCTCATATTCCCAGCCCTACTCATCATTATGGTGGCTATCAAGCTTACACCGTCAAATTAACGGTGTTTGATGATAGTGGTGCAGCTCACGCTCGGTCTCAAATGGTGATGGTGAGTGACTCAGGCAATATGCTTGCTGAATTACAAAATGGTTTAGCGAGTTATGTGGGTAATCAAGACACATACGTTGCATCAGGTAATCCAAATGATTTTTGGGGGAATGATGATGAAATTCTTGCTGATGGTAATGACGGCAGTAATGATGAGTTAGTGACATTATTACAATGGGATGTGTCATCGATCCCTGATACGGCGATTGTGACGGGGGTATTTGTAGAATTAGATGTGTTTAATCGCAGTAGTGGCGAATATCGATTGAGTGCCATGGAGCAGGTTTGGTCAGAAAATACAGCTACATGGAATAATACCGCTCCGACGAGTCATAGAGGCGTATTATTAGGCAGTTTTACACCATCGAGTACTGACGTGTATGACATTGAACTCAATGCCGCAGCGATCACCTTAGTACAAGGTTGGATCCAAGGCAGTCTCCTTAATCATGGCATGATGATAGAAAGTGCGGGCAGCAGTAATGGCATCGATATGCGCTCCAGTGAGTATGCAACTTGGACACAACGACCTAAGTTAAAGATTGAATATCATGACTAGTCATTTAGTCATATTCGCTCAACATAATGCTTGCATGGAGGCGTCATGAACAGACTCATCATCAATTTTTCAGATTTATTGCGTTATCGGCTTGCTTGTTTCAGAAACATTCGTTTGAGCAGTATGAGTGTTAAGCTGCTGAGTTTGAGCGTAGCATGTTGTTTCTACAGCTCAGGTATTCTTGCGCATGGTACTTCGGGCAGTCGGCTCGATAATTTAGAGCATCAATTGGCTATCACGCCAAATGATGCGACGCTTTATTTAGCAAGAGGGCGGTTATATCAAGAGCGTCATAATATGAAAGCGGCTTTAATGGATTATCGGCAAGCGGTTAAAATCGATCCTGATTTACATGCAGTGAAATATTGGCAAGGCTTGCTGTATCTTGAACAAGGAGGCTATGACGATGCCGTGAAAACCTTAAGCCAATACGTGACATTGACTGATTCATCGAAGGGATATGCCGCTTTGGCGAAGGTGTATTGGCAGCAAAATGCATTTCGCACTAGCGTTGATGCTTGGGATAAAGCGATAGCAAAAGAGACTAATGCTTCACCTGCGATGTATCATCAGCGAGCCCAAGCGTTAATGCAAACTCAAGCTTTACCTTACTCGAAGGCATTGTTGGCTGAAATTGTAGCAGGCATAGAAGTGGGCATTGTTAAACAGGGTCCAATATCAAGCTATCTCACTTTGCTGGTGGATGTTTTTAGCCGTAATGATCAGCATCAAGCGGCGTTAGTGACGCTAGCCCGGTTACCGCCAGATTTACTCGCCAGCCCTCAATGGAAAGTGAAGAAAGCGGAGATGTTAGCCTTGATAGGCAATAGAGAAGAAGCGATTAAGGCCTATGAAGAGACTTTAGTGACATTGGATCGCTTGCCTGTTTATAAGAAAAACCTAACGATCAATCAAGCGATAAAACAACAGGCGATGGCGGGGCTGGCGCGATCAAACGCTTTGTGAATGATCAATATATTGCAGTTTATTAAGCTGGCTGAGTCTTTTGATTGTTGGAGCGTCTGCGGCATTGATATTGATATAGAAGGAGCCGTTATCGCTGAGAGGTTGTTGATTTCTGATATTGGTTTATGCTGGTGTTTCAAAGGATTGGGTATATCAATGCTGTTTCATTGTTTTCTAGACATTGAGGCCAATGGATTATTTCAGTCTGCTAGTTGAATAGCAGACTGAGATTATTGTAGAGAGCCGATCCTTTAGAAAAGGATCAGTTATAGCTGACGGGCTTTTGACCGATGATAACCGGCACATCAAAGCTTTTTCCTTCCCTTATGATTGTCATGGTGACTTCTTGATTGGGTGGGGTTTCAGCGATTCTGTCCATTAACATTTCAACGCCAGGTATATTTTCGCCTTTAAAGCGGGTGATCACGTCTCTTGTCTTTAGACCTGCTTTGGCCGCTGGGCCGCTGGTATCTATACCCGTGATCACTACCCCTGTTAAGTTGGGTTTATTCAGTAGTTGAGTCATTACGGGTCCAACAGCCTCACCGCTGATGCCTAATGCTCCGCGGATCACTCGGCCATTTTTAATCAGTTTGCCCATAATGCTGTGGGCGAGTTTGATCGGAATCGCGAAGTTGATGCCATGCCCACCCCCTTCACCACCGACTTGAAAGGCAGCCGTATTGATACCAATAAGGTAGCCTTGGGTATTGATTAAAGCGCCTCCTGAGTTACCTGCATTGATAGCAGCGTCAGTTTGTAGAAAGTCTAAATAGCCTGAGCTGAGTCCATTTCGACCCGTTGCGCTGATAATGCCCTGGGTAATGGTTTGACCTAAGTTATAAGGGTTACCGATGGCGAGAACCACGTCACCAACTTGTGCAGGTTGATTTAAGTTGAGTGGGGCGACAGGTAAATTATCCCCTTCAATTTTTAATACTGATAAATCGGTTTCGGGATCGGATCCGACAATTTCAGAAGTGAATTGACGTCCATCTTGAAGTGCAATGACGATTTCATCGGCTTTTTTGACGACATGGTAATTGGTGAGAATATAGCCTTCTTTACTCATGATCACCCCAGCGCCTAGACCTTGCAGTGAGCCGGGTTTGAGAGGGTTGTCTTTATCAACGGTCAGAGTGTAGATATTAACGACTGCGGGAGCAGCACGTCTAACGGCTTTGGTGAAAGACATTTCATGAGCTTCATTGACATCATTGCTAAAAAAGGAACTACCACTGGTGGTTCTATCGGTTAAAACCGGGAGGACAAATAAAAAAATAGCGGCAATAATGAAACCGAAAACAACGGCTTTAGATAGATAAATGAAGCTGTTTTTAATGATCATGAAAAAAAAAATAAGTAGAAAGATGGCTAAGATTAACATGTTTAAGGCGTTTGTCCTTAAACTAATTCATTTATCCATTTGAGTGATGGCTAATATAAACATTCTTTTAAATACAGTTGGTTGAAGTGATGCAATGTCTATATGTTTGTTAATAAAACAAAAAAGCGGACGCACACGAATGTGGGCGTCCGCGATGTTTAACGAGAATTAACGTAAAATGAGATAAAGGTTAGTCTTGCCTCTACGGATTTTCAGGGCGACGGTGCCTTTACGATTTTGAAGCTGTGCTTTTAGGGATTTAAGATCTTTGATCGCTGTGCGATTGACGGCGATGATAACATCGCCTTTCACTAACCCACTTTCAGCCGCAGGGGATCCAGCAGCGACCTCCGTTATTTCGACACCAGATTGACCATTCTCAAGAGTGGCTCCCGTTAGCATGGGGTGTACTGAGCCCGATGCCATTTCTTCTGATTGAACAGATTCTCCTAAGGTGGCAGTTACGGTGAGGTTTTTTTCATTGCGAATGAGCCCTAAAGTCACTTTGGCCCCAGCCCCTAGAGTAGCGATTTTAGCGCGTAGCTCTTGAAAGCTTTTAATCTTTTTGCCATTGACGCTAACAATAATATCACCGACTTTAATGCCCGCTTTAGCGGCTGCACTGTCAGGCATGACTTCATTAACAAAACCGCCATGTTGAGTTTTGAGTCCAAAGGCTTTAGCGAGATCATTGGTTAAGTCTTGACCCGCAACCCCAAGGACGCCACGGCGAACTTCACCATGCTCGATTATTTGTTCAACAAGGCTCTTAACCATGTTCGATGGAATGGCAAAACCAATGCCGACATTGCCGTCACCAGGTGCAACAATAGCGGTATTGATCCCGATTAAGTTCCCATTGAGGTTGACCAGTGCCCCCCCCGAGTTACCGCTGTTAATAGCTGCGTCGGTTTGGATGAAATTTTCTAGCATTTCAATACCCAGTCCGGAACGCCCTAGTGCACTGACAATGCCCGAGGTGACTGTTTGACCCAATCCGAAGGGATTACCAATGGCAACAGCAAAGTCACCCACCCTGAGTTTATCGGAATCGCTAAAAAACACTGCGGTGAGTTTTTTGGCTTTTATTTGGAGTAAGGCGATATCAGACTCAGGATCGGTACCGATTAATTTAGCTTCAATTTCACGGCCATCACTGAGTCCAATAAGAATGTTGTCAGCGCCATCGATAACATGATTGTTGGTAACAATATAGCCTTTGTCTGCATCAATGATGACGCCAGAGCCTAGCCCTTTAAAGGGCCTTTTTTGCACTTGTTCTTGTGGCATGTTAGGGCCAAAGAAATAACGAAATGCATCGGGAATTTGTTGTTTAGAAACTTGAGTGCCTGACACCGCAACCGATACGACGGCGGGTGTTACCGTTTCTAGCATAGGAGCGAGACTTGGCATCGGCTTATTATCGACAGCTTGAGGAATGGCAGCGGTCGATATAGCGGGTGTCATCATTAATGTTGCGCCGAGTATAGCGGCTGAAAATACAGATAATTTGGTTTTCATCTATGTATGGCTCCAGTTCTTGGCTCATGATAAGAAAGAGGTTCGTCATGAACATTAAGTATTCGTAACAGTTTAACGAATCGGACTCAAGTAATGCGAATAAAGTTCATTTATGGTTAATTTAATTTAGTTTAGGTTATATTTATCCGTTCCGTAGATAAAGAAACTTAAGACGTGGTATCAACCGCGCTATCGTTTTTGACTAAAGTGCTCAAGAGCTTGTCGCTATTAGGAGTCAATATTTGGCTGGCTTCATTCCATTTTTGATTCATATCACTCAGCTGCTCTGTCAACGAACTGAGCTGCTTGTGCTGTTCATCAAGAGTATCCGTCACCTCTTGCTTATATTGACTAAACTCTATTTTGGTTTGGGTCAAGGCATCATCGTTTTGACGAGAATGCCTATTGCGGATTAAGAAGGTCTTACCTGCAAATCCGAGTAACAGACCAAATATAAACCCACTGAGGGTTAATGCCCATTGCATGTTGATTCCTTAAATGTCCATTGAGAATGGTAGTACTCAAGTGAAATGAGCATGTTCATTTCACTTGGGGGAATGACAAATGATTGCTAAGCGCTATAACCCAGCCAATTAAAAATGCGGATTTTCAATTTAGCGTTAGGGATTGCTACATATGCCAGTCGTCAAATATACCTTGTCCTTGCGTATCGTGATACTCTTTATCTGCATTCCCGTTAAGTGAATATTGGTGAACAATCGATTTCATTCGATGGGTATTATTTTACCTTGGTCTTTGTTAATAAAAAGAGAAGTATTTCAGTGTCGCAATTAACCCCTTGGCAGCATTACCAACAAGATTTAACGCGTGATGACTTTTCACCTGATCCAGCGCAAGCATTAGCCGTAAAATCCTTACAAACCGTATTTGATGATTTGCTTGCACTCGATAACAAGCAAAGTAAGATGACTAAATTGCGCTTTTTTATGAATAGTCGCACCAAGAAAAAGCCGGTAAAGGGATTATATTTGTGGGGCGGAGTGGGACGTGGAAAGACCTATTTGATGGATACTTTCTTCGATTCACTGCCAGGTGAGCAAAAATTACGGGCACATTTTCATCGTTTTATGCATCAATTACATGAGGATTTGGCTGAGTTACAAGGTCAGCGAGATCCCTTGGTCCTAATCGCCAAGCGTATGGCTGAGCAATATAGGATCATTTGTTTCGATGAGTTTTTTGTTTCGGATATTACCGATGCCATGTTATTGGGCACCTTATTTGAAACCTTATTTGCCGAGGGCGTAGCGTTAGTCGCGACTTCAAATATTATTCCTGATGATCTTTACCGTAATGGTTTACAAAGGGCGCGTTTCTTACCGGCTATTGCACTGATTAATCAGCATTGCAAAGTGTTGAATGTAGACTCGGGTATCGATTACCGCTTGCGAACCTTAGAGCAAGCTGAAATATATCATTTTCCTCTGGATAGCGCTGCAGATGAAAATTTACAAAACTATTTTACTCAGTTAGCCCCAGAGTCTGAAATATCAACGCTGTCTATCGATATTGATGGGCGTGATATTAACATCAGAAAACAAGCGCAAGGTGTATTATTAATTGATTTTAGAGCCTTGTGTGATGGGCCTCGTAGCCAACGAGATTATATGGAAGTGGCCCGTTTGTACCACAGTGTTTTACTCAGTGGCGTAAAAAAAATGGGTGATAAAGAAACCGGTGATGATATTGCGCGTCGTTTTCTTGCTATGGTCGATGAATTTTATGAGCGTAATGTCAAATTAATCATTTCGGCTGAAGTCTCATTGGAAGAGATTTATTCTGATGGCCTATTAGCATTTGAATTTAGACGTTGCCGCTCTCGGTTAACGGAAATGCAGTCCCATGAGTATTTGGCATTGGCGCATTTACCTTAACCTTAACCTTAACCTTAACCTTAAGTATAGGGAGGGTAGGGTTAAATTACGATATTCACTCTTTTTAGTGAAAATAGCGCAGAAAGGAGGTGATTTTTGCTCCATATTTGTCTATAATCCGCGACCTGCCCTCGTTATTCCATCTTTAAGGTGGAAGTTGTAAAGCCTGAACTTTTGCTCGAAGGGGCGGGGAATGGCACTATTTGTGTTATTTACTCCTTATAGTAGATAGCATGTTGAGACAGAATTTTAACATTGGGTTTTTGTAAATGAAGACTTTTACTGCTAAGCCAGAAACTGTAACTCGTGACTGGTTCGTTGTTGACGCCGAAGGAAAAACTTTGGGTCGTATCGCTACTGAAATTGCTACACGTTTACGTGGTAAGCATAAACCAGAGTACACGCCTCATGTAGATACTGGTGACTATATCATCGTTATTAACGCTGAGAAAGTGACTGTTACTGGCAACAAAGCCAAGGGTAAAGTGTATTATTCACACTCTGGCTTCATCGGTGGCATTAAGCAAATCACCTTTGAAAAGCTGCAAGATCATAAGCCTGAAATGATTATCGAGAAGGCAGTTAAGGGTATGTTACCAAAAGGTCCTTTGGGCCGTGCCATGTTCCGTAAACTAAAAGTTTATGCTGGTACTGAACATAACCATGCTGCACAACAACCTCAAGTTCTTGATATCTAAACGGGATTAAGCTAATGGCTGCAACTCAATATTACGGCACTGGCCGTCGAAAAACATCTACTGCTCGTGTATTCGTTAAAGTAGGTACGGGTAACATTATTGTTAACCAACAACCTCTAGATCAGTATTTTGGTCGTGAAACAGCTCGTATGGTTGTTCGTCAACCTCTAGAGCTAGTTGAAATGACTGATAAACTAGACATCTATGTGACTGTTAAGGGCGGTGGTAACACTGGCCAAGCAGGTGCAATCCGTCACGGTATTACTCGTGCACTGATGCAAATAGATGAAGCATTACGTCCTTCACTTCGTGCCGCTGGTTTCGTAACCCGTGATGCGCGTAAAGTTGAGCGTAAGAAAGTGGGTCTACGTAAAGCACGTCGTAAACCACAATTCTCAAAACGTTAATTCGTTTTCAGAATGCAAAAAACCCAGCCTATGCTGGGTTTTTTATTGTCTATGATTTGTCTACTCCTCTTATACCCGTCATGCTTTAAGATGCATGTTTTCAGAGTCAGTAAAAGCAATCAATTTAAGGCGCCTGATTGCGGGAATGTAGGCACCTTTTAAAGCATGCAACACATTTTAATGGCTCCTTTCTGCTCACGACACGACATAAGCTTTGTGTTAAGCCACAGGTTGTTGCAGGAGTCATCAGCAAAGAGTAATAGACTGTCGAATGTATTGATGGGTCAGTTTATGCAACTGAATGTGAAAATAAGATGAATTTATTGATGTTACTTTTGAGAATAAAAATATGTCATTCGAATCAATTATGTTGGCCTTAGCACTTTTGTTCATTATTGAAGGGATTGGTCCCTTATTATTTCCTCGACGCTGGCAGGCCTATTTGAGAGAAATTTCAAATCAAAATCAGGAAGTTCTACGACGTATAGGGGAGGATTTTGTGACCGCTGGTATTATTTTATTGATTATTTTTGCATAAATTACTTGCCATTATCCCCTAAAGATCTGTTAGAATCCTGCTTTAATCGCAACCTTACAGCAAACAATGGGCAAAAACGTAGTTGTTCTCGGCACCCAATGGGGTGACGAAGGAAAGGGTAAGATAGTCGATCTTCTTACCGAACAGGCAAAATATGTCGTTCGTTATCAAGGTGGCCACAATGCGGGTCATACACTTGTTATCGATGGTGATAAAACCGTTCTTCATCTAATTCCGTCAGGCATCTTACGTGATGATGTTAAATGCATCATCGGTAACGGCGTAGTCTTGGCTCCAGATGCACTGATGTCTGAAATTAACATGCTTAAAGAGCGTGGCGTCCCTGTAGAGGAACGTTTATTAATTTCAGAAGCATGTCCTCTAATTCTTCCTTTCCATTGTGCACTTGATATAGCACGTGAAAAAGCGCGCGGAAATAAGGCGATTGGTACCACTGGTCGTGGTATTGGCCCTGCGTATGAAGATAAGGTTTCTCGTCGTGGTCTCAGAGTAGGCGATCTGTTTAATGCAGAATTGTTTGCTGAAAAACTGAAAGATGTGATGGCTTATCACAACTTCATGTTGACTGAGTATTATGGTGAAGAAGCGGTCGATTATGACAAGACATTAGCTGACGCACTCGCTATTGCAGATTACTTGAAAAGTATGTGTACTGATGTGACAGAGCTATTGGATCAAACGAGAAAGGCTGGCGAAGCGATTTTGTTTGAAGGCGCACAAGGCACATTATTAGATATCGATCACGGTACTTATCCTTTTGTGACTTCTTCAAATACCACCGCAGGTGGCGTGGCAACGGGTTCTGGTTTTGGTCCTCGCCATATTGATTATGTGCTTGGGATCATGAAAGCGTATACCACTCGTGTGGGTGCGGGACCTTTCCCAACAGAACTTGAGTGTGAAATTGGTGATTATATTGGCACTAAAGGGCATGAGTTTGGTGCCACTACCGGACGTAAACGTCGTCCCGGTTGGTTAGATGCCATCGCCATGAAGCGTGCAGTGCAAATTAACAGTGTGAGCGGTTTTTGCTTAACGAAGCTAGATGTATTAGATGGCTTAAAAGAAGTAAAAATTTGTGTGGGTTATCAATATCCAGACGGCTCTATTGCGACTGTGACACCTGCTGCAGCGGAAGGTTATGAGCAGGTGACCCCTGTTTTAGAAACCATGCCAGGTTGGAGCGAAACGACTTTTGGTGCGACCTCGATTGATCAATTGCCACCCGCGGCGATTAATTATATTAAGCGTCTTGAAGAGTTGTTAGATACGCCAATTGATATTATCTCAACGGGTCCGGATAGAAACGAGACCATGATTCTAGTGAATCCGTTTAGTTAATAGAAAAGGTCGCGTTTAGCGGCCTTTTTATTGTTTGACCAAGGGAGTGCTATTGACGATTCCCCCCTTGTTCTAAAGTTTAAAAAGCGAAGAGTAAACCAGAAAATAGCCAAGTATTAAAATAGAGTATCAAGCTTACCTTAACCCTGCGATTGTATTTCACATCTATTGTTAATGACCTTTGAAACTTAGCGTTAAGAAATACGCCTTTGAGCCGATGACATGAAAGAGAATATTGTAGATTGTCATTGGGAGTTTTTATGCTAGGTTATGTGTTAGCGCTAATATTCGCTGTGTGTCCTTTTTTGAGCGTTGCAACCACTATGGCTGTCGAGATCTATAGCCAAGAGCGTTTGTTATACTTGATTAGACATCAGCAATATTTGCAGCAAGTTAAGCGTGATAATTGCCAATTAGTGCAAGATATCGAAGCGAGAGCGAACGTCCTCAAGCAACCCCTGTATCAGTTTTTATGGGGCGAAATGCTTAATTATGGGCAATGCGTTAAGCGAGATCCCAAACGTGGGATCGCATTATTACGCAGCGCTGCGAACCAAGGCTGCAGCGAAGCCATGATGAAAATGGCAGAGTATTATCAAATGGGTCAGTTTGTGATCCAAGATAAATCAAGGGCGGTAAACTACTTACTGCCTGCCGCCGCGAGCGGCGATTTATCGGCTCGATTGAGCCTAGTGCGTTTATTGAGTGAAGGGGTGGGTAGTCCAGTGGATTATGAATTAGCCTTTCATTGGTTATATAACGCTGTTTTTAATGATGAGGCTGAAAAAAAACAGGCCTTACAATTATTAAAGCTGCTTGAAAAGCGGATGCCCCCCAGTGTGGTGGCGAGAGCGAAAAAGCAGACTTGAATTTTATAATTAAGTGTCGGCCACGGGGCCTGCACAAATATTTTGGATAATGAATGATCAAAGATCCGCATTTAAAGCGTGAGCAAGAAAAGTATGAAAACCCCATTCCTAGCCGTGAGTTTATTTTAGAACACTTACGCGCCCAAACATCACCTCAAAATCGTGAGCAAATAGGCTTAGCGTTGAAGATTGAGAGTGAAGAGCAAGTTGAAGCGTTAAGACGTCGCTTGCGGGCAATGGAAAGAGATGGGGAGTTGGTCTTTACTCGAGGTAAATCTTACGGATTACCTGAAAGAATGGATCTGTTAACGGGTACCGTTATCGGCCATAGAGATGGGTTTGGCTTTTTAAAATTGGAAGAAGGAGGCGATGACCTCTATATCCATAACCGTGACATGTTGATGTATTTTCACGGTGATAAGGTCTTGGCACAAAAAGCAGGGGTCGATCGTAAAGGTCGCCGCGAAGCGCGTATTGTGCGTTTAGTCCAGCAACGTGCTGCCGCCCTAGTGGGCCGTTTTCATCTCGATGCAGGTATGGGATTTGTAATTGGTGATGACAAACGCATCACTCAAGAAATCCTTATTCCTGAAGAAGACAGAAAAGGTGCGCGCCAAGGCGATGTGGTGGTGGTGGAACTCACTCGTCGCCCAGGTCGTTATGTGAAAGCAGCTGGTAAAGTCACTGAAGTGCTCGGTCAGCAAATGGCGCCGGGCATGGAAATTGAAATCGCGCTGCGCAATTATGATTTACCCCATACTTGGTCAAGTGTGATTGAGAAAAAGCTACGTCGTATTCCTGATGAAGTCACAGTAGCAGATAAAATCGGTCGTATCGATTTACGGCATTTGCCGTTAGTCACTATCGATGGTGAAGATGCCCGTGATTTTGATGATGCTGTTTATGCCGAGACTAAAAAAAGCGGCGGTTGGCGTTTATGGGTGGCGATTGCGGATGTGAGTCATTATGTGCGCACGGGTTCGGCATTAGATGCCGAGGCGCGAGCGCGAGGTAACTCCGTTTATTTCCCTTCACAAGTGATCCCCATGCTGCCCGAGAAACTGTCTAACGGTTTATGCTCGCTAAAACCGGGTGTGGATCGTTTATGCATGGTGGCTGAAATGACCGTGTCGGCCAAAGGGAAGTTATCGAGTTATAAATTCTATCCGGCTGTGATGCATTCACATGCTCGCTTAACGTACACGCAAGTGGCTGGCATGCTTGAAGGTGGAGAAATTAGCGCTGCGCATGAAGGGGTTTTCCCGCATCTACAAACGTTACAATCTCTGTATTTAACCTTAAATGGCACCCGAGCTCAGCGTGGCGCGATTGCGTTTGAAACCACAGAAACCCAATTTATTTTTAATGAACAGCGTAAAATCGACAAAATCGTGCCAAGTACGCGTAATCAAGCGCATAAGATCATCGAAGAGTGCATGATCTTAGCCAATGTAGCCTCGGCAAAATTTGTTCAAAAGCATAAAGGGGAAGTACTCTATCGAGTGCATGAATCTCCTTCAGAGCAAAAACTGAGTCAGTTTAAAGACTTTCTGGCTGAGCGTGGGCTGAGCATGAGTGGTGGGCTTGAACCCAAGCCTAGCGATTATCAAGGAATTATGGAGAGAGTGGCCGATAGGCCCGATGCTGAACTGATACAAGTCATGCTGCTACGCTCTATGCGTCAAGCGACTTATACGCCAGATAATGAAGGACACTTTGGCTTAGCATTAGAGGCTTATTCGCACTTTACCTCGCCTATCCGGCGTTATCCGGATCTGGTGTTACACCGAGTGATCCGTAATCTGTTAGCCAAGGAAGCTGGGGTTGGCCAAGATAAATGGACAGCCGATGGCGGTTTTCATTATCAGTTGGATGAGCTCGATCAATTGGGCGTGGAATGTTCAACCACCGAGCGGCGCGCCGATGAAGCAACTCGTGATGTGAATGACTGGCTTAAATGTGAGTTTATGCAAGATCATGTGGGTGATACCTTTGAAGCGGTCATTGCCTCAGTGACACATTTTGGTCTGTTTGTACGGTTAAATACCCTCTTTATTGAAGGCTTAGTACACATATCTAGTCTAGGCAGTGATTACTACCAATACGATAATATGCGTCAACGCTTAGTCGGTGAAGCGACTAAACAGGTATATCAAATCGGTGATGCGGTGACGGTTAAAGTGGCTGCGGTAGATCTGGATGATCGTAAGATTGATCTCATGATGGTGGGGGAAGATAAAAGCCGTCGCCGTAAAGCAAGTAAGCCTTTAACAGCAAGAGAGCGAGTCAATCGCGAAGGAGCTAAGCTTGCTAGCTCTGATGCGAGAAGCAGTCGAAGTGGAAAAAGTAACACAGATAAATCCGATAGCGGATCGACAAAACGTAAACCCAAAAGTGCTAGCAAGCCCCGTAATAGCAAAGCCAATGGCAGTAAAGCCGGAGGCACTAATGCCAAACCCGCTAATTCTGCGGCTAAAACGGCGACTACGTCAGCGAAAAAATCTAAGACTTCGTCTAAAAAGGCGAAGACGACTAAGCGTAAAGCGAGTAAGAAGTAAATGAAGAAACAAGATATAACTTTTGGTATTCATGCTGTCGGTGCAGTATTACAACATAGCCCTGAACGCATGATTGAAATGTGGGTATTGCAAGGGCGTGACGATCAACGTTTAGCGCCGCTACTGGCCATGGCTGCCGAATACGGTGTGTCAGTGCAGTATGCTTCCCGTAAAGCCTTGGATGAAAAAGCCGATGGCAGTCAGCATCAAGGGATTGTGGCTAAAGTCAAAGCGGCTAAAGTGCTCGGTGAAAATGAACTTGATGCACTACTCACTCAAGTCAAAGCGGATGAAGGCAAGACGCCTTTTTTGTTGATTTTAGATGGGGTGACCGATCCCCATAATCTCGGTGCCTGCTTGCGTAACGCCGATGCGGCAGGTGTGCAGGGGGTTATTGTACCGAAAGATAATTCAGTCGGCTTAACACCCGTAGTCAGTAAAGTGGCCTGCGGCGCGGCTGAAATTGTGCCTTTATTTCAAGTCACCAATTTAGCTCGCACCATGCGGCGCCTGCAAGAGCAAGGCGTATGGATCATCGGCGCCGCCGGTGAGGCAGATTGTGAACTTTATCAAGCCGACTTAACCGGTCCTATCGCGGTGGCTATGGGCTCTGAAGACAAAGGCCTGCGTCGTTTAAGCCGAGAAAGTTGCGATAGCTTAGTGTCGATCCCAATGGCGGGTTCAGTCTCGAGTCTTAACGTCTCGGTCGCAACGGGTGTGTGCTTATTTGAAGCCGTACGTCAACGACTATAAAGTTAACCATTGCAAGGGTAATCATTGCTCTGTATTCATGAATGCAGGCTTATCACTGATAGACTAAGCGTGAGTCGATTATCAGTTTAGTCGTGGTTTACGCTGTTGTAGATCACGGCTATTATCGTCACTTTAAAATGAAGGCTGATGGCATTTTTATCAATTAAACTCTATTTAATTGAAGGTCGTGAGTTCCCATTCATATTAGTAATAAGAATAGGCAAGGAAGACTGCTTGCGCATAACAACATCCTGTTTAAACGCCAGTTCAGCATCGATGTGAATGGATTCACGAATGCCGTGATAGCAAGGACGCTAAATAACGGCCGTATCTCTCGCTCAAAGAGGCCATTGTGATGGCCTTCGCCCTCTAACAATCTCCATAACGCCCAACGTGAGTAAGCTTTTAAATGAAAGCGGACTACATTCTTTATGTGCTTCCTTAGTTTATTTTGTATTGATTAAATGTACTTTTGAGTCGAATTTGCATGGTAGTTAATTGCCTGCCGCAGGCTTATGTGTAAACACACTTGTGACACAGCGCAAGTATATCCCTATAGCTTCGGCCGTGACGTCCTTGTCACGGACGGTCACAACCGTGTTCGCACGGGATTAAAAAGCAAAAACAGTGCGTTACTTCGATTTGAGTTATTGTTAAAATAATTTTAGTGGGATTGGATATGAGTACCAAGGAGAGGTGAAAGTTGAAATATTTATCCGTGTTTGTTTTGTGTTTATCATTTTCTTCACTTTCTGTGAAAGCCTATCAACAAGAGGCATACCAACAAGAGATCGCAGGCGCTAAAGAGGCTGCCCCTTTGCATATCACCAATGATGCCAGTTACATGATTTGGGAAAAGGAACGCTTTGTTCAAAAAATACAAGGGAAGAATGAGTTTGTCTGTCTAGTGCTCAGAGATGGTAAGGGACGCTATGAGCCTTCTTGCTTAAATAAAGCTGCCATGAATTCGGTTTTCCCTGTTTATGAATATCAAACAGCGATGCTTGCCAAAGGTATGTCGATTCAAGACATATTCAACAATATTAACGTGATGTCGGCAAGCAAAAAATTACCGGCTCCCGATCCGGGGGCTGTGGTTTATATGATGTCTCCAAACAATAAATTTTATGATCATTTTAGTCAAAAACTCCTCGATGTCGCGCAGCACATCATGCTTTATTTATCCAAAGTGGAGGCGAGCAGTTTAGGGTTCACTCTCGGTATCAATAATGAGCAAGGCCTGCCGATGTTCTATGATGAATATCCACATTTAAGCGTGATCCATCTGAGTACTCATTAATATGATCCCTACAATAGAAACGGATAGACTATTACTGATCCCTCCCAGTAAGACTGCATTTGCAATGTAATCAGATTTTTATACCGATGAACAAGCATCCCAAATGTATGGCGGGCCGATCACGGAGGCAGAGACGTGGGCGCGGTTGAAAGCCGATCTGGGTTCATGGCATCTTAGCGGGTTTGGGGTATGGATAATCCAAGAAAAAGAAACCGCTAACCTCATCGGCACTTGTGGGTTTTGGCAAGGGAAGGGCTGGCCGCGTGAGCTAACCTGGTGGTTATTACCCGAGGCATGGCGCTAGAGGCCTCTTTAGCCGCTATTGCTCACGCTTATCAGGTTTTTGCTTGGCAAGAGGTGAGGAGATAAATGAACGATGACAATGTCGCGGCTCGAAAATTAGTGGAAAGGTTAGGCGGGGTTAAATTGAAAAGAGAGCGCTTTCCCGATGACTTGGAGCGTGACATCTATCGATTACCAGAACCCAGTTAATCTCAACTTTGAGGCTTTATTTCACATCCACTGTATAGGTAGATAATGTTATAATGTTGTGCAAACAGATAAAGTTAAAGGAAGTTCAATGAAAAAATTATTGGCAGCGTGTTTAATCACTTTAGTGTCTTTTAGTGCATTGTCAGGCAGCGGTGGGCGTACAGGTTATATTGATTTGATTGGTAAAAAACTCCAGCTCATTTCTGACACAGAGTCTACGTCAAGATTATATGTTTATGATGTGACATTTGAAGGAGGAGAATGTAGCAAAAAGACCACAGGCGTCTTATATTTCTCTGATTTTTTAGCCAAAGAAATGTATTCCATGCTGTTGGCTGCCAAAGCGTCTAATAAACGGGTAGAGCTGATTGCGAACGATTGTGTCACAATTTCTGGAAATACAGTACCTAAAATCACTTCAATTTATTTAGAGTAATTGAATCTATAGTTGGGGGTGATAGCGTAAGTTGATAGAAGGATGCCGTTATGATTAATCATAACGGCATTTTTTATTGCGCAAGTAAGTTATTTATTGCTCAAATGCTACTGTGCGATGTTGGCAGCGATAGATGTCGGCGACAACGGATGTCGGGCGGCCATGGTTGGCATCGACAATTTTGGTGATGTGGAAGCGGTTACCGCCTTGCATATAGGTTTCATTCGACAATTCCACTTCTAGGCTGTCAGGCGAGGTCTTGTCAATCATATGGGTAGTGAGGATTTTACAGTTATTATTTTCAATTTCTGAGAAGGCAATCGGTTTAACACTGTTTGCCCCAGGCAGTAATTGCACATTACCCGCAGGTTTTACCTTGTAATTGTAAGCGACTGGGCATCTAAAAAATACCGCTTTAACACTGGTCGGACGGCCTTTTTTTCGCTCCAGCACTTCAGCTATGAGATAGCGATTCCCGCCAGCGACATAGGTTTTATTTTTCAATTCCCGAGCGACATTGTTTGGATGCTTGGTGGTTAATGTGTCCGTTTTGATGAATTCACATTTATTTTCAGCCGCGTTTGCCGCAGTAATGGCTGTTACCGAATTAGCTTCAGGCATGATAGGGACTTTTTTGGTCACACAGCCGGTCACTGCTAGCGCAAGTAGTGACGTGATAATGATATTTCTCATCAGATAATTCCTCATAATCCTTTATGTTGTATTGAATAGGCAGTAAAAATAAGCAGGCAAGTATATGTTTTTATGATTAACATCGATACCACATTTTGACGAGAATGTCGGTTTTATCGGCTAAAATAGAATGACTTAGACTAAAGTGGGTGGAGTGGCGATGGCAGAGAAAAGAAAAAGTGAGAGTAATTGATGAGGAATGTGTTGAAAGTGAGTAATACTGATGAATAGGGCTCAGCATTACAAACACTTCCTTGTGATAGTAGGGCCTTTACTTTTCATATAATGTTATTGAAATTATTTACAGGCTCTTGATTTAGGCTAATACATGTTGGCTAACGTTGAACTTGTGGCTTGAGGTGAGTGACGTGTAGAAGTCTTGTAAGGCTTGAACATCTTCTGTTCGTTCAACTGCGGCTTCGTGTCCTTTGCTTCTCACTTGCAAAATACTGATCCTAGGCAGTACTTTCGGACACTCGGCTAAGTGAGTAAAATCACTAACCGAGGTATAATATGATGACAAAGAAAATACGCAAAATACACACAGATGAGTTCAAGAAA
>NZ_JAKIKS010000078.1 GCF_023284005.1 Shewanella surugensis | reverse complement strand
TCGATTACATCGAACATTGCTTGGAACAGCTATCTCCCCCCAACTGTGATCTCAATAGTCTCTTACCTTGGCATGTTAATCTAAGCAAGGCGTAGTTCGCCGGACGCTCACCAGAGAACTCCCTCATTCACTGAATGTTACTTGAGCTTTTCATGGTAAATCCAAAAGTATGGCTGAATTCAAACAATCGGGGTTTACTTTGTTTTAAGTAGCGGATTAATCATCCTTCCTTTATTCTATAAGCTTGTTGTAACCGATCTACTATTTGTTACTTCCTCATAAAATTTTTTATTCATATGATATTAAGCATAACACTCAGTGTAGACTGAATTAGTGGATGATCTTTTAGGTTGGCTTGTCACTTTTTGGAGATAAAATGTTAGAATTATCAGTTGTATATTTAGCCGCTGCCATTGTTGCTGTGCCGATTGCGAAACGTTTAGGCTTAGGTTCTGTATTAGGCTATTTACTGGCTGGTATTTTGATTGGTCCTTTCATCTTAAGTTTGGTCGGCGATCAAACCGAAGTGATGCATTTTGCAGAATTTGGCGTGGTGATGATGTTGTTTTTAGTTGGTCTAGAATTACAACCTAGTCGACTATGGAAACTACGTCGTTCTATTATAGGCCTCGGTGGATTACAACTAGGTTTAACCACATTTGCTGTTTTTGCTGTTTGCTTTTATATTTTTCTTTTATCTTGGCAAGCCTCGTTGGCGTTGGGGTTAATGCTAGCGTTATCTTCTACGGCCATTGTTTTACAAACTTTAACGGAAAAAGGGTGGATCAAACAAGCGGCTGGGCAAAATAGTTTTTCAGTTTTATTATTTCAAGATATAGCCGTCATCCCTATACTTGCCCTGTTACCTTTATTAGCTTTTGGTGAGTCAGTGCCTATTGCGACAGGATCAGGAAGTCTGATAGAACATTTTCCTGTGTTATGGCAAGTGATCATTGCTGTTGCCATGATCAGCCTTATTGTTTTTTTTGGGAAATATATTGCTAGCCCAGTATTTCGTTATATTGCAGAAACGCGCTTAAAAGAAATATTTACCGTGTTTGCGTTATTTTTAGTGATAGCCATTGCCCTTTTGATGCAAAAAATTGGTTTATCACCTGCTTTAGGCACTTTTTTAGCCGGGGTGGTATTGGCTGAAAGTGAGTTTAGACATGAACTTGAAGCGGATATTGAACCTTTTAAAGGGTTATTACTGGGATTGTTTTTTATCACTGTTGGTGCTTCTATTGATTTTTCATTGCTATTTGAATATTTTGCATTGGTTTTTACTTGCGTGATTGCTTTGATTTTGATTAAGGCGGCAGTATTATTTACGCTTGGGAGTATCTTTAAGTTACCAGGTAAGCAAAAACTGTTATTTACGTTAGCATTAGCGCAAGGAGGAGAATTTGCTTTTGTTTTACTCTCTTTAACGGGAAGCTTATCTATTTTAACACCTGAGCAAGTGAAATTGGCGACATTAGTGGTGGCTATATCGATGTTACTCGCGCCAATACTGCTACTAAGTTACGAGTTTATAGAAAGGCGGGATCAACAAGTCAAAAGTGAATTTGACAGCCCCGATCAAATTGAACCGACAAAGAATGTGATCATTGCGGGTTATGGGCGTTTTGGACAAGTTGTGGGACGTTTGTTAAAAGCTCAGGGTTATCAATTGTCAATTCTAGATCATAGTCCTTCTCAAATTGAATTACTCCGCCGGTTTGGCTCAAAGGTTTTTTATGGTGACGCTGCTCGTTTAGATTTGTTGGCTGCCTCGGGAGCCGCAGAGGCGCAATTGTTGGTGATTGCTATTGATGAGCCTGTTAAAACGCTTGCCATAATAACACTTTGTCAAAAATATTATCCTAATTTGAAATTGGTTGCTAGAGCGATTGATCGGCGTCATGCCTATGAATTGATTCGCTTAGGGGTTATCAGCTTTAGACGTGAAACTTTTGATTCTGCAGTTAATTTAGGCGTAGATGTTTTAAAATTACTCGGTAATAGTGAGTCTGCATCCTTGCGAGCAGGTGAATTGTTTCGCCATCATGATGAAGCATCATTGGAGAGTTTATCGCATCTGTGGGGGGATGATCATAGTTATGGTATCGCGTTTAAACAGAGACTTGAAGATTTAACGCAGGTTTTAGAAGAGGATAGAAAGCAGCAGGATAATCTTAATGCTTGTAAGGGGGAAAAATAAAAAACTAATTAAGAAACAGTGCTGTTTACGTTTAATCAAAATTGCACTGTTTCTTTTCATTTTATGTCGATGTTCAAAAAATATCTTCGCAGGCAAAAGGCCCACTAAATTCGAGTAAAGCTTGAGGTATATGAATACTCTCTTTCAATTGACCAAAGTGATATAAATCGAAATTGACATTGGCTTGCATGGTTTTCATGTATCTCTGTTCCCCACCAAATATAATTACTGAAGGAAAATTAAGCGGATAAAAACTATTTATATCTGCATTTGCTTCTAAAATCAGCTTGTACCCAACTTTGTTTAATTCAACGCTTAATTGCCCGGAACAGGCATCAATTTCACGCTTAACAGATAAGTTATTAAAGGCGGGATGAAATATAAGATCGTATTGTTCAGATACATAACGGCCAGCCCACATTTCTAATGTAGAGTCACCAAATACAGCGCCAGTAAACATATAGTATATATCATCTGATAAGCTCATGGTATACATCATGCCACTGCTGGATTCCTTGTCATATCAACCTTTATCCAGTTGAGCGTAGCCCCTTCCTGATAACTGTTGGCTTTCATCTGTAAAGCTGTAATTAATTGGTGTACCAACAGTGTATAAAAACCATTTTCCTCCTACACCAGGGAGTTCTGGTATGCTCCCAAATGGGGTTTGGCCTGGGTTTAAACCGGGCCAATAATGATGATGCTCTCCATTCCAATTCAAGGTGAATTTAAAGGCATCATGATTGATATCAATGCCTTCTTCATCAGCAATAATGAGTCCCGGCACTTCATAATAGAATTTATTAGGATCATCTGGATGAGTGAGAATAACTTCATCAAGGAATAAATCATATTTAGTTGTTGGGCCCTGAAGGGGAGTAAAGGCTAAGTGAATATACGCTTTTGGTGTTGGTGTTTCAAAACCGGGAGCGATATAGCTTTGAAAACTGATTTTAAAATAACCCACATTAGGTACGGCCACATTATAAAACCATTGTTCGGCCCAAGTTTCTTGAGAGCTGGGTTGGTGTGCTTTTATATCATTGAGTGTGGTTGCTTTGATGTTAGCTGAAAGCTGAAAGCAAAATGATCATCAGGGTTATGAATAGTAATAGGTGCCGCATATTTCTTTCCTTGAAAGGGAGTCAATGATTAGCAGGGATTATTGATTGGATTCGATATAAGTTTTTAAACCTAATAATTCATCAGACATACCTTGTTGCATTTGTGCTTTATATAAAAGATAGCTGAGCCCTGAAATCACTCCTTTGAATTGGAAGCTACCCGAAACTTGTGTACTGCCATCATCTTGCTGTATTAAATAACGGCAACGTTCACCTCCGGCAAGAAAGCTATACCACATTTCATCGCGCCAACAAAAAGCCTTATTGGTTTCTAATGTGATGATGGTGTGATTAGACTCCATTTCTTTTCCATCAAGCCATAGTTTTGCCCATACATTGCCTCCTAAACTGGGATCGCCAGATGCTTCAAATAACCAAGGGTTCCACAAGGCATAACGATCAAAACTGAGTAGTGTGTTATAAAGATCATTTGCTTTCGCTTGAATGATAATAGTGTCTGTTTTTATCAGTGGTACATTACCTGCTTGTGCTAATGAGGGCCAGATTAAAATGATTAATAGTAAGATGGATCGTCTTACCGTTTGTCGTTTATTTTTGCTCATTTGAGCAAGGTTAATGGCAGCGAAGTGAGTATTACGCAACATAGTATTATCCTCTATCAATTTAGTGTGTATAAAGACCGCGGTAATTGATAGCACAAGCTGCCAGAATTTAGTGGGGGATCATAGAACCTTTTTGGGCTATTTTCAGTATCGCTAATAAAGTGAGAAGTGGCATACAATAGTGGTTAATATTAAATTATTTCTTTCGTTGTGCCCCCAAATAAGTCATTTTTTTGAGTATATTTGACTTGATCATTTTCTCCAAGGAGTTCGTTTTGCATTTTCCTATAGATAGCCTCCATGATGAGTTTCTTCGTTTACTAGCAATACATCATTTAGTCGTTGAATCTGATACTGGCTCGGGTAAGTCTACTCGATTGCCGTTATGGTCGACACAATTAGTGGTTAAAGGAAGACGTGCGCGAGTATTGGTTATTGAACCTCGCAGAGTGGCATGTTTAGCATTAGCTGAATTTGTACGTACTAAAGCCGCGCAAGCAACGCTTTTACAGGATGAATTGATTAAAGTGGATTATGCTATCCGATTTGATTCGACTGTTACGCAAAAAACTCAAGTTGCTTTTGTGACGCCAGGTGTTGCATTGCGTTGGTTGAATGTAAACGGATTAGTTGATTTTGATGTCATTATCATAGATGAATTTCATGAACGTCGTTGGGATACTGATATTTTACTGGCGATATTAAAACGTGATGCTCGACATCGATTGGTGTTGACTTCAGCAACCATAGATACTGAGCGTTTAACCACATATTTAGAGCAAACTCCCCTTTATAAAGCGAAATGTTTAAAGGCCGAAGGTCGTCGATTTAGTATTGATCTTTTTTATCAAGCTATGCAGAGTCATGATCTACCAGAACTCATCGATATCGAAAATAAAGTGCAAAGGGCAATTTCTCAAGTTATTGAAATGAAAACTTTGACAGGTGATATTCTCGTTTTTTTACCGGGAAAGCGAGAAATATTGAGTTGCCAACAGAAGTGTCAGTCATTATTGCTTAATGCTGACTTTTCTAGTGTTGTGTTACATGGCGGGATCAACCATGAGTTACAGAAAAAGGTACTGGTGGGATCGTCACAACGACGGGTTATTTTTGCAACGAATGTGGCTGAAACGTCTTTAACGATTCCTGGTGTGACGGCTGTGATTGATTCTGGTCTTGAGCGTCGAACTCAACAACGAAATGGACGTACCGTTTTATCTTTATTGCGGATATCCCATACGAGCAGTGAACAGCGTAAAGGTCGTGCTGGACGAACTCAATCAGGAGTTTGTATTAGATTATGGGGGAGTCATGCCGCTTTAGAAGCGATCACTCAACCTGAGCTACAAAGAAATGATCTTATCGAACCTATGTTGGCGGCCGCTGCGGCGGGTTACAGACTTGCTGATCTACGTTTTCTCGATAAGCTCCATGAGAAAACACTGTTAAATGCCACACTCAAGCTGGTCAATATGGGGGCAATTGATCAAGAAGGCCAGATCACTGCTCATGGATTACATTTGTTTCCATTACCCATCGATACACTTTTTGCGCACCTCATTAGTGCGATGACTGATGAGGTGAGTCGAGGGTTGATGATTGATTTGGTCGCTGCATTGAGTGTCGGACAGAAACTTTTTACATTGCCTTCTTCCCCACAAGATTTGCAATTATTAATGCAGTGGGAGCCCTTTAATTGTGATGCAAGTTTACTCATAAAAATAATGAGAGCGTCAGTGCCTGAGTTTTTATCTGTTGATAAGATACTGTTAGCGGAAGCAAAGCAACTTGCAAATCAAATACGATCGGGACTCTCCTTTGTTGATATTACTCCGCTTATGGATTCAACCATTAGGCAAAAGTGGTTACTTAATGTGATTAATGCTGCTCCTGAGTTAGCGTTTGTTCGAAGAGAAAAGCGATATCAAACTTTGGGTAATGGTTATAGTGAAATAAATATAGGCAGAGGAAGTCGCTTCTCTTCTGAATTAGTTGCAAATGATGGTAAAAAGAGTGCGTTGGCTGCAGTCGTATTTGATCAGTTTTCAGTTGTGGGTAAAGGTGTGAAGCAAACGGTCAACTTTGCTAATTGTATGGCACCTATTTCGGTCAATATTTTAGTTGAGGCTAAAGTCGGAGAAGAGAACGTGGAAGATCGTCCTAGCAAAAAAAGGGTCGATCAAGTGTTATTTGTTAGGCAATATGCGGGAAGAGTGATTGGATCGCGTGTGGGTAGGGTTAAGGGGCAGCAATTATTGGAGTCGATCGTAGGATCAATGATATCAGGCACTATTTTTCCTGGATTAGCGATTAAGATCGATCAAGATATACACGCATGGAACATTTGGCAGGAATTAAAAAAAAATCAGCATAAAACGTCTGTGGATAACTTTTTATCAGCAGAAGTTTCGTTGACATTAAAAAACTATTTAAAGACAAAATTAATCGAGCTCGGTGTAGAAAGTGTGGATGACCTTGAACTTATCGATGTAAAAGATTTATATTTTGAGGGGATCCCTTTATGGGAGAGGGCTGAATTTGATCGTTTATATCCCTCAATATTAACCTTATCGGCGCTCACGTTACAGGCAGAATATGCGCCTAAAAATAAACTGGTCACATTACATTATAGCAGTGGATCACGTAAGCTTGGACCTAAACGTTGGGAGTTACCCCGCTGGAGTGGATGGAAAATTAAATACAGGAAAGCGAGTCGTGTTGTTGATGTGACATAACCGTTGATTGTTATTGTACTTCCCTTATTATTGCTTTTTTGAGGAGGCCATTAACATTAATGCCGGCGGTAATGAATATCTTGTGCTTCAGCTAACCAAGCTCTCATTGATGCTCATTTAGGCTTGGGATATCGGTTTGCTTAGCCATTTTGAGTACGTCTTTTAATACTGCTATATTCAAGCCACCTGAGGATACAGAATCTAGCTGGAATTAAAACACTTTTAGGCCAGACTCTGAAAATATGCACTTTCAAGTGGCTTAGGTCTATACCCCAATAATTTGAATATAGACCCATTTATCGATTGACGTTATTAACTTTTAACTTGTTGCCATTTATCAACAATAACGGAAGCGATTAAATCTCCTTCAACATTGACTGCGGTCCTGAATGTATCCAGTGGGCGCTCAATAATCAATAAAATGGCAATGGCTTCAAGTGGAATACCCGCAGCGAGTAAGACGAGTTGCATACCTGACATAGAGCCAGACGGCATACCGGGTGCGCCGATAGAAGAGACCATGGCCATTAAAAATATAACGACTAAGCCTGAGGTGCCTAAATCAATCCCGTATAGCTGCGCCAAAAAGATGGCTGCGACACCTTCAAATAGAGCGGTACCGTCCATATTCATGATAGAGCCGAGAGGTAACACCATACTGCTAGTCGACTGAGATACGCCGAGTTCTTCTTCGGCAACACGCATGGATAACGGTAATGTTGCGGCACTGGATGAAGTGGCAAACGCCATCGCCATGGGGGCTGAAATAGCCTTAAACATGGGGATAAGTTTGCGACCAGTAAAAATCTTTGCCAGTAGCGGTAGCGTCACACCACCATGAATGAGTGTCAGCACAAAGACCAGTAAAGCAAAGCTGGCAAGCTCGCCAAAAAGGCTCGCGTTACCTTGACTTGTGTATTCAAAAATAATGCTGAAAACGGCAATCGGTGCAAACTTGATGATCCCTGAAATTAATCTATTCAGTCCGGTATTGATAGCCTCAATGACCTGAAACACCGCATGTTTGGCGGGCAGGCTGATTAACAATGCGATACCGAACATAATGGCAAATAAAACAATAGCCAATAGGTTGCCATTAGCGAGGGCACTAAAAGGATTGGTGAGCGCCATGGAGAGTAACTTGGTGCTAATACTGCCACCCGTTGCCGCATCTTGTGAAATGAGCTGTACATTACTGGGATCCGGCGTAAACATTAAAGCGGGCCAGCTCGGCATGAGTAAGGCTGCAGCTAATCCTAAGCTAATGGCGAGCACGGTGGTGAGTGCATAAATTGCAACGGTTTTACTGCCGAGAGATTTCAAACTGACAATAGAGCCTATGTGGGTTATCCCTTGTAAGAGAGAAAATAACACGACAATACCGACGAGCATCTTGAGCAAACCAATATAGATCAGTTTACCCAAACCAATAAACTCAAGGATTCCTGAATGAGTGTTTAGCCAAGGCGTTGGAACAAGGTAACCCAATAACGCGGCTAATAAAGCGGCGATAACCAGTTGTCCAGGAAGAGTGAAAGTGAGCTTCTTCAGCATAAAAACTCCTAATATGCCTAAATATTAATAATGTTATTTACCGATGCAAAAAGAACTGAATATTTTTCCAAGTAAGTCATCTGACGTAAATTTCCCCGTTATTTCTGCTAGGGCCATCTGTGTCATTCTGAGCTCTTCTGCTAATAATTCACCGGCTTGGTAGACTTCTAACTGCTCTTTACCCAAGAGTAGATGGCTATTCGCAAGATCAAGGGCTTGTAAATGACGTCTGCGCGCAATAAATCCACCTTCTAAATTGCTTTGGTAGCCCATTAATGCTTTTAGATGTTGCTTCAATTCATCAATACCTAATCCTGTTTTTGCTGAGATAGGGTAAACAGGAGAGCGGCCATTATCAGTGGTGTGGATATTTTCTTGAGTGATGTCGACCTTGTTACGTATCACGCTTATGCCTAACTTTTTAGGTAAACGTTCGATAAAATCAGGCCAAATGTCATGAGGGTCAATGGCATCAGTGGTTGTTGCATCCACCATGAACAGCACTCTATCTGCGGTGGCTATTTCATCCCAAGCGCGCTCTATGCCCATCTTTTCAACTATATCATCGGTATTGCGCAGACCTGCGGTATCGATAATATGCAAGGGCATTCCATCGAGATGAATATGTTCGCGTAGGACATCTCGAGTGGTCCCTGCAACTTCAGTTACAATGGCAGATTCTTTTCCTGCGAGTGCATTTAATAAACTTGATTTTCCGGCGTTAGGACGGCCAGCAATCACGACTTTCATTCCCTCACGGATAATCACGCCTTGTTGAGCACTCGCTTGGACGATATTGAGCTTGTCGATGATATTGTACAAGGCTTTGGCAATTTTTCCATCATTGAGAAAATCGACTTCTTCATCAGGGAAATCAATAGCCGCCTCGACGTATAAGCGAAGGTTAGTGGTCTGTTCTACAAGTTCATGTACCTGAGTAGAGAATTCGCCTTGAAGTGAGTGTAGGGCGCTCTTAGCGGCTTGCTCACTGGTGGCATCGATAAGATCGGCAATGGCTTCGGCTTGGGTTAAGTCAAGTTTGTCATTTAAGAAGGCTTGTTCACTAAATTCGCCTGGTTTGGCAATGCGTACGCCTGCCGTTTCCATGATGCGTTTGATCAGCATGTCGAGAACAATTTGTCCTCCGTGCCCTTGTAGTTCGAGTACATCTTCGCCCGTAAAGGAATGGGGGCCTTTAAAATATAAAGCAATCCCTTGGTCTATGACCTCGTCTTGAGCATTTTTAAAATCACAGTAATCAGCGTAGCGGGGTTTAGGTAAATGTCCGAGTACGGCCATGGCGACTTGCGTGGCGAGATCACCAGAGACTCGAATGATACCCACACCACCACGTCCTGGAGCCGTGGCTTGTGCCACAATCGTATCCGTTGTCATTACTTCCCCCTCTCTTTCATTTTTTATCGAAAAAGCGGCTTAATACTGAGTATTAAACCGCTTTTTACTATGACGCGTATTGTGGTTTATTTCAGGCCTTTTTTCTCAAGTCCGGCATAAATAATTTTTTGCTGAGTAATCGCAACGATGTTACCGACTAACCAATATAGGACCAGACCCGCTGGGAACCATAAGAAGAACACGGTAAACATGACGGGCATCCAACGCATAATTTTTGCTTGCATTGGATCCATTGTCGGTGCCATTGGTTGCATCTTTTGCATTATGAACATAGACACACCCATTAGAATTGGCAGTACATAGTAAGGGTCTTGTACTGACAAATCGGTGATCCAGAGCACAAAGGGAGCATGACGCAATTCAACGCTTTCCATTAACACCCAATAAAGGGCAATAAAAATAGGCATTTGCAGCAATATGGGTAAGCAACCTCCCATGGGGTTGACCTTTTCTTTCTTGTACAGCTCCATCATGGCTTGTCCCATCTTTTGCCTATCATCCCCGAAGCGTTCTTTGAGTTCGGTAATTTTAGGCTGCAGACCGCGCATTTTAGCCATGGAGGTGTATTGCGCTTTAGTCAGTGGGTATAAAAGGCCACGTACCGTGAGCGTAATTAAGATAATCGCTAAACCCCAATTACCGACAAGTGATTGGAAGAACATTAATAACTTGTTAATGGGAACCGCTAACCACCATAAGAATCCGTAATCGACAACAAGGTTGAGTGTGTCTGAAATCGCGGATAAGGCTTTTTGATCTTTAGGGCCCACATAGAATTGAGAGTGAATCGTTTGTTCAGTGCCAGGGGCGATATTATACACATCACCACGGAAACCGATGTTGGCTAAGCCACCTGCGCTGATACTCGAAAATAAGGTGTTTTTATCCGTTGCCGGTGGTATCCACGCTGAAACGAAGTAATGCTGGAGCATCGCAACCCATCCACCTAAGGTCGATTGGTCAAGACTTTTATCTGCCATATTATCAAAGCTATATTTCTCATAACGTATATTCGCTGTAGAGAAAGCACCACCAAGATAAGTCGGCATCATCATGCTGCTACCACTTTTTTTGATGCTGTGTTTGATTTGTCCGTACATTTGTACTTGTAGCGGTGCTAATGTGGTGTTGTTTATTTTGTAATCGACATCAATATCAAACTTTCCACGGTGGAAAATGAATTCTTTTGTATATTTGGCGCCATCGGCTGCTGTGTAGGTGAGTGGTACCGTTAAGGTATCTTGACCCGAAGTCAATGTAAATTGTTTCGCTTGGGTACTGAACTGAGCTCGGCCTTTAGTGCTGTCGATCCCATTGCGACCAATTAAGCCACTTTGTGCGATATAAGTGATATCTTTGCTTTGATTAAGCAGCACGAATGGGGCATTTTTCCCTTCTTCCAACTTATGTGAAAGTAAGGCTGAGTAAACAATATCTCCCCCAATAGGATTGATTTTAATTTCTAACTGGTCGGTGGTTACCGTAATGAGCTCTTTAGATACGGTTACTGCTGCAGGTAACGCTGAGTCGGCAGTAGGAACGTCGGCACTGTGAGAGTCTGTAACAGTTGAAGCGGCAACTGATTGTTCAGTCGCTACGGTTTTTGGAGCTTTGTCTGTTTGCCATTGTTGCCACAACAAAAAGCTGACAAATAGCAGACCTACTAGCAGTATATTGCGTTGAGATTCCATAGCCTATTTTTTGCACCTATGTTTTTTTAAGGGAACGGGGTCTTCGCCACCCGGATGTAAAGGATGGCATCTTAATATACGTTTCGCTGCAAGCCAACTGCCTTTTATCAATCCATGCAATTGAATTGCTTCTATGGCATAAGTTGAACAGGTTGGCGTGAATCTGCATTGAGGACCCAGCATGGGGCTGATAAAAATTTGATAGCCACGGATAAGCTTCGTGGCTAGCCATTGTAACGGCGACTGAGTTTGCGCCATAACTTTTCTACCAGTTTTTTGAGTTCCGCATTATCCATTTCCAAAACGCCATTTCTAACTAACACCACAATATCAACGGGGGGTAAGTCATGTTGATGCAAACGAAAATTATCTCGAATGACGCGTTTTATTCTATTACGCTGATTGGCTCTTTTTACATAACGTTTAGCAACGGTTAAGCCTATGCGAGGATGAGCCATAGTGTTAGGTGTTGCAAGCAATGTAATTTCAGCAGAAGAAGCTTTGATGGGATTAGAAAATACAGATTTGAATTGCGCGGGAGTTAACAAACGTAACTCCCGTGTAAAGGTGTAACTAGTCACCTGAATTCCTACCTAATTAAGCAGAAAGGCGAGCACGACCCTTGGCACGGCGACGAGCCAATACCTTACGGCCGCTTACTGTCGCCATACGAGCGCGGAAGCCGTGAGAACGCTTCCGCTTCAGGTTGCTTGGTTGAAAAGTACGTTTACTCATTGTGGCAATCCGTCTTTGTGTTAGTGAATAATACTTACCATCTAAAAGTTTTTAGAAGTAAGGCTAAAAAAGAGGCCGAATTGTAATCACTTTCGGCTGGCTCGTCAATAAGCAATCGCTCCAAGTGATTAAATTGTGCCTAAAGAAATATTATCTCAATCAACGTTTAAATATAAAATCTTTATTTTTCAAGTAGTTGTGTTTTCAAGGGTTTTTATTTAACTGATTGATATTATTGTATTTTATATAATTTTTTTTTTAAATAAATTCGACTGGCACAGAAGTGTTAAAGAGTTATCTAAGCACTATACTATGTGGATAACTCTGTGAGTTACCACTACATCTAGTGGTCATATCCCGATATGATCATAGTGGAATGTTAGGCTCTTCTTTGCATGCAAGATCGCTTTATCGTTCGTATCTCGCTATGGTTTTCTATTGTATCGATCGGTTTAGATCATTTTAGGATCAACATCCGTTGATAAAAATGATCCATCTGGGGATAAATATATTATAAGGATAGCGATCCTTTGGTTCTCATTATAGAATAGCTCCTCTTTTGTAGGATCTTTTGGGGATGAGTACGTGGCGGTTTCACTTTGGCAGCAATGTATAAGCAGATTACAAGATGAACTTTCTGCTCAGCAATTTAGTATGTGGATTAGACCATTGCAAGCCGAAATGGAGGGGGGGGTGCTGGTTATTTATGCGCCTAATCGTTTTGTGTTAGATTGGGTTCGCGATAAATATATCAATCTCATTTCTCAATTTTTTATTGAACAAATGGGCAATGATGCGCCTCAATTACGTTTTGATATAGGCAGCCGTCCATCTGCAAAAACTCAGGCACCCGCCAAAATAGTGGCGAAGACTCCGCGTGCGCAAGCCTCTTCTCGTTCAGCCAATAAACCGATATTTAATACACCTCCTCATTCTGATGCTCCGGTGAATGCCAATCATCGTAGCAATATCAATCCTACTTATCAGTTTAGTAATTTTGTTGAAGGTAAGTCGAATCAATTAGGTAAAGCGGCTGCCATGCAAGTCGCAGAAAACCCAGGAGGAGCTTATAACCCATTGTTTTTGTATGGTGGTACCGGTTTAGGTAAAACCCATTTATTACATGCAGTGGGAAATGGGATTATTAAAAATAACCCTGATGCTAAAGTCGTGTATATGCATTCGGAGCGTTTTGTTCAGGATATGGTTAAAGCGTTACAAAATAATGCCATTGAGGAATTTAAGCGTTACTATCGCAGTGTTGATGCATTATTTATTGATGATATTCAATTTTTTGCTAACAAAGACCGTTCTCAAGAAGAATTCTTCCATACTTTCAACGCATTACTTGAAGGTAATCATCAAGTAATTTTAACATCTGATCGTTACCCAAAAGAAATCGATGGCGTTGAAGATAGATTGAAATCTCGTTTTGGTTGGGGGTTGACCGTCGCGATAGAGCCGCCAGAGTTAGAAACGCGTGTGGCCATTTTAATGCGTAAAGCCCAAGAAAGTGGTTTTAACTTACCTCATGAAGTGGCTTTTTTTATTGCTAAGCGTTTGCGATCGAACGTGCGTGAATTAGAAGGGGCGCTCAACCGTGTTATTGCCAATGCTAATTTTACCGGCCGTCCGATCACTATCGATTTTGTGCGTGAAGCCTTACGTGATCTACTCGCATTGCAAGAGAAATTAGTCACCATCGATAATATTCAAAAAACGGTCGCGGAATACTATAAAATTAAAATGGCTGACATGTTATCTAAGCGTCGTTCGCGCAGTGTTGCCAGACCAAGGCAAATGGCGATGGCGCTGTCTAAAGAATTAACGAATCACAGTTTACCTGAAATTGGTGATGCTTTTGGTGGGCGTGACCACACGACGGTGTTACATGCATGTCGTAAAATTGCACAGCTTAGAGAAGAAAGTCACGATATTAAAGAAGACTATGCTAATTTAATTCGTACTTTATCTTCTTAAAACAGGGAATTGAAACTAATGAAATTTTCAATTGATAGGGATGCCCTATTAAAGCCATTACAATTAGTGACAGGTGCGGTAGAAAGAAGACATAACTTACCGATTTTAGCTAATTTGTTAGTCGTTGTGAGTGGTGATTCATTAAAGTTGACAGGGACTGACTTAGAAGTTGAGTTAGTCGGCCAAGTCATACTTGAAGGCTATATTGAGCAAGGGCGAACCACGGTTCCAGCAAAAAAGTTTTTAGATATTGTGAAGTCTTTACCCGAGCAAGTATTAGTAAAGATTGAACAGCAAGACAATAGATTGTTGTTACGCTCTGGACGCAGTCGCTTTACGTTAGCGACATTGCCTGCAGAAGAGTATCCTAATGTGGAGGCTTTTGAGGCGGATATAGAGTTTACGTTAAAGCAAGGCACAATGAAGTCCTTGATTGATGCGACACAGTTTTCAATGGCTAATCAAGACGTCAGATACTATCTTAATGGTTTGTTATTGGAAACTGAAGCGAATATGTTACGGGCGATCGCAACAGATGGCCATAGATTAGCGATGAGTCATCGTAGTATTGAAGCACAATTACCTGATAAACAGGTTATTGTCCCGCGTAAAGGGGTCATTGAGCTACTGAGAGTTTTCGATGGTGATGAGTCTGATGTCACTATTGCCATTGGTGATAATGCTATTCGTGCAACGACGTCTAGAGCGGTGTTTACCAGTAAGTTAGTGGATGGACGTTTCCCTGATTACAGGCGCGTACTGCCTAAAGGGGGTGATAAAATTGTCATTGCGAGTCGTCAGCAGCTAAAGCAAGCCTTGTTACGTGCCTCTATTTTATCCAATGAAAAATTTCGTGGCGTACGTGTATTGCTTGAAAATAATCTGATTAAGATCACCGCCAATAATCCGGAACAGGAAGAAGCGGAAGAGATTTTAGATGTTGAATATGAGCATCCTGCGTTGGAGATTGGTTTTAACGTCAGTTATTTATTAGATGTGTTAAATAATCTGCAATCTGAAGATGTTCGTATTACGCTTATTGATGGTAATTCCAGTGCGCTAATCGATGATCCGGTGAAGCAAGATTCTATGTACGTCGTCATGCCGATGAGATTGTAAGTTGCATCGTTTAGTTTATGTCAGTTTTGTCTATTGAGTGACTGAGGTTGCAGCATACTCAAGATTTTTCTCTATTAATGGATAAGCCTCTATGATTGTGATTATCCATCCTTCATCGCTAAGTGAGTAGGCTATGAGCTTGACCCGTCTACACATTGATACTTTTCGTAATATCTCCTCAGCCCAATTATCATTGGGTGAAGGCATTAATTTGATTTATGGCCCCAATGGCAGTGGCAAAACCAGTTTATTAGAAGCGATTTACTTCTTGGGGATGGGTCGCTCTTTTCGAAGCCATTTATCTCAGCGGGTCATTCAATACAATGAAGAGCAATTGACGTTATTTGCGCAGCTCAGTAGTAATGAACAACAAGATAAAATTGGTTTACGGCGTTTAAAAAATGGCGATATTCAAGTTAAAATCAATGGCGAAAATATAAAACGTTTATCGGTTTTGGCTGACACTCTCCCTATTCAAGTGATTACACCTGAAAGTTTTTCTTTATTGTTTGAGGGGCCAAAGTCTCGCCGTCAGTTTATCGATTGGGGGGCTTTTCATACCGATCCTCACTTTTATCAAGCTTGGTCAAATGTGAGGCGAATTTTAAAGCAAAGAAATCAACTTCTTAAAAATAATTCTCCTTATTATACTCTTCAAGTTTGGGATAAAGAATTGGTGAAATATGCCCAATTAGTTACCGAAATAAGAAGCCAATATATAGACTCGTTAAATGAGCAACTTAAAGGTATAATCGAAGAGTTTTTACCACGAATAGAAGTGAAAGTTTCTTTTACGCGAGGCTGGGACAGTAAAACCGAGTATGCTGGATTACTCGAGGCGCAATATCAGAGAGACTTATCAATAGGTTATACCATTAGTGGTCCTCATAAAGCTGATTTAAGATTACGGGTGGGTAATGTCCCCGTACAAGATGCCCTATCGCGCGGACAATTAAAATTACTAGTCTGTGCATTACGTATTGCGCAGGGAAAATTACTGAAGCAACAAACAAACAAAAGTAGTATATATCTGGTGGATGATTTACCGTCAGAATTAGATGCGCAGCATAGGAAGCTATTGCTTCAGCAGTTGTCCGATACGGGTGCACAAGTTTTTGTGACAGCCATCGAGCCTGCGGCAATAGTCGATTCGTTAACCACCGCAGTGAGTAAGATGTTTCATGTCGAACATGGGTGTGTGACGCAAATTGAATAACCGATGAGAGAATAATATGTCAGAGAATAGTTACGATTCTTCGAGTATCAAGGTACTTAAAGGCCTTGATGCAGTCCGTAAGAGACCTGGGATGTATATTGGTGACACAGATGATGGCACGGGCTTACATCACATGGTATTCGAAGTAGTCGATAACTCTATCGATGAAGCTTTGGCGGGTCATTGTAGTGATGTTATTATCACTATTCATGCCGATGACTCTGTGTCGGTACGTGATGACGGCCGTGGTATTCCCGTGGCTATCCATGAAGAAGGTGTCTCTGCGGCCGAAGTGATCATGACCGTGCTGCATGCGGGCGGTAAATTTGATGATAACTCTTATAAAGTATCGGGTGGTTTACACGGTGTAGGTGTGTCGGTGGTGAATGCCCTATCGGAGAAATTGCAATTAACCATTCGCCGTGAAGGTAAGGTTTATGAGCAGTTTTATACCATGGGCGTGCCTGATGCGCCGATTAAAGAGATTGGTGATGCGACGACGACAGGCACTCAGTTGCGCTTTTGGCCGAGTTCAGAAACCTTTACTAATATCTTATTTCACTATGACATTTTAGCCAAACGTGTGCGTGAACTCTCATTTTTGAATTCAGGTGTAGGGATCCGCTTGATTGATGAGCGTGATGACCGTGATGAGTTTTTTAGGTATGAAGGTGGTATTAGTGCCTTTGTCGATTATTTAAATGTGAATAAGACAGCGGTGAATAAAGAGGTTTTTCATTTTATTCATGAGCGTGATGATGGCATTACTGTTGAAGTGGCTATGCAATGGAATGAAGGTTTTCAAGAGAACATTTTCTGTTTTACCAATAACATTCCTCAGCGTGATGGTGGTACTCATTTAGCGGGTTTTCGTAGCGCATTAACCCGTAACTTAAACACTTACATGGAACGTGAAGGCTATAATAAAAAAGGCAAGACCAGTGCGACGGGTGATGATGCGCGGGAAGGATTAACGGCCGTTGTTTCGGTTAAGGTGCCCGATCCTAAATTTAGCTCGCAAACCAAAGATAAACTCGTTTCGAGTGAAGTCAAAACCGCTGTTGAGCAAACCATGGGTGAGCAACTGGGTGATTACCTGATGGAGCACCCTAATGAAGCTAAGCTCATTGTGGGTAAAATCATCGATGCTGCACGTGCTCGTGAAGCGGCGCGTAAAGCCCGTGATATGACACGTCGTAAAGGGGCGTTAGATTTAGGCGGCTTGCCAGGAAAATTAGCGGATTGCCAAGAAAAAGATCCCGGTCTTTCTGAAATTTATATTGTGGAAGGAGACTCTGCTGGCGGTAGTGCTAAGCAGGGGCGTAACCGTAAAAACCAAGCAATTTTACCCTTGAAAGGTAAAATTTTAAACGTTGAAAAAGCCCGCTTCGATAAGATGTTATCGTCGCAAGAAGTGGTGACATTAATCACTGCATTAGGTTGTGGTATTGGCCGTGATGAGTATGATCCGGATAAAACGCGTTATCACAATATTGTTATCATGACCGATGCGGATGTCGATGGTTCTCACATTCGAACACTGTTACTGACTTTCTTCTTTCGTCAAATGCCAGAGCTTATTGAGCGCGGTTATATTTATATCGCTCAACCTCCTTTATATAAGGTTAAAAAAGGCAAGCAAGAGCAGTACTTGAAAGATGATCCCGCGCTGACTGAATATCTAACAACACAAGCTCTAGATAATGCTTTCATTTACCCTTCTCAAGGCGCTCTAGGATTTTCTGGTGAGCCATTAGAGCGTTTGGTGCATCAGTATCGTGAAGTGGAAGGTGTGATTACACGTTTAGAGAAGCGTTATCCTGCCAATATTCTTAACTTGATGTTATATCATTCTGAAATTACCGATGCCATTTTGGCTGATGAAGCACTGATGAAAGCTTGGCTTGATGTGTTTATTGCCGATTTAGTTGAGAAAGAAAGCGGCGGTATTCTTTATACGGGTGAAGTCAGTTTTGATCCTGAGCGTCAGGTTTATCTTCCTGATATTGTGATCCGCAAACACGGTATCGATACCCATTACGCTTTTAGTTACGATTTCTTCCATTCGAATGATTACCTGCGTATTGCTAAGTTGGGTCAAGCTATCAATGGCTTAGTTGAAGAAGGTGGCTACGTTAAGCGTGGCGAGCGTATGAAAGAAGTGGATAGTTTTGCAGCGGCGCTTGATTGGTTGATTAGTGAGTCTAAACGTGGCTTATACATTCAACGCTATAAAGGATTGGGTGAGATGAACCCTGAGCAACTCTGGGAAACTACGATGGATCCTGAGTCTCGTCGTATGTTACAAGTGACTATTGAAGATGCCATTGGCGCCGATCAATTATTTACTTGTTTAATGGGCGATCATGTCGAACCGCGCCGTGATTTCATTGAGAGCAATGCCTTAAATGTGGCTAACCTCGATGTATAGTGTTGTGACACTATGTTGATGTGATTAAAGGCGCTTACTAATTAGTAAGCGCCTTTTTTATTAGTGTATTCTGTGTAATGCTAATCTGTCATGATGATGGAACTATTCTTTAATAATGAAGCTGGGATCGATGATAGCCAGCCACTTTCACGGATGAAGCTTTGAATATTAAAGGTATCGAGTCGCAATACATCACAGGCTCTTTCTATTCTGCCTTGAACGGCACTTTTTGAGATGTTGAGCCTGATTGAGATCTCATTGTATGAGAAACCTAAGGAAAAGAGGTATAAGGCTTCCCATTGCTCATTGGTTAACACTTCTGTTGGGTGATGTATTATCCATGAAGCTGTTTTCTTGTGGTTTACCTTCGATTGATCCAACATATTTAACTTGCCTAAAATAATATCGGAAAATAATAAAATACTATGGTGTTGAGGAATGCCATGAAAAAGCGTGCCTAAGATATCGCCGTTGTCATAATATAAAGGTGTTTTATTAAAAATATAGGGTTGGATCAGTTGTTCCTTTCCAAATCGATGTACTTCTAAAGATTTAACTGTTTTTCCTTGTTGCTCCGTTTTTCTATCATGCTGCTTAAATAATTCAGCAAACTCTGCCGTTGCGACTGGCAGTTCGCAGTCTTTTTTACCTTCGATATTAAAATCTTTTGGCAGGTTGAGTAAGGCTAGGTAGGCTTTATTGACCATGACAAACACAGACTGGTTATCTTTAATCCCCATAGGATCGGTACTGTTGAGTATCATGGTTTTAAACATGTTAGGGATCATGATGTTACTCTTATTGTTTAATGGTTTTTGTTTTTAATCTGCTTGAAGAGCTAGTCTAATAAGTGTGTTTCTGGTGGTTACTTAAGAGAGGAGGTCCGGTTTAATGGCACCGTGACATAACATAAAATAGCCGCGTTAGTAAGATACATATTGTATCTTAAGTTATTAAAGTATTAATACTAAGCTTACCAGTACAAGATGATCATTTATCTAATTGATTATACATGGATATTAACTTTATATTTTTCGGAGTTAACCTTGTGATAGCTTTATTAACCTTTTTAACTTGTTTTTCCTACTTCACTTTTCTTATTATTCTATTTATGTAAGTGTGCTCGCCTTTGACGTCTTCATCGAGGTGGTAAGGAGGGAATAAATTTAGCTGCATTTGTTTTTTACGCTTTTGATAGACAGAGTTTGTTGCTAGTATTTGTTTTATGAAAATGAATACTGATCATGTTGATACAATTTTAGCGCAATGGGCCAAAGAAAGGCCAGACATTGACTCTACACCTATGGCTGTCACTGGGCGTTTAGCCAAAGTGACCCATGCGGTAAGCCAAGCCCAATCTCGGGTTTTTTCTGAGTTTGGATTAAATATGGGGGAGTTTGATGTGTTAGCGACTTTATTGCGCTCTGGCTCACCTTATTCTTTAACGCCAAATCAATTATTGCAAGCATTAATGTTATCGTCGGGTGCGATGACTAATCGTGTTGATAGATTAGAAGCAAAAGCTTTGGTCTATCGGCAGGCGGATCCTAATGATCGTCGTGGTGTGTTAGTGACGTTAACTGCTACTGGGAGTGACTTGATTAATCAAGTCGTCGTGAAACATGTCGATAAAGGTCATGGCTTACTCGATCCTCTGACATTGGATGAGCAAGCGTTACTCGCAAGGTTACTTAAAAAGTTACTTATTGCATACGAGCGTTAATATCTATCATTGCAATAAGCTCAATAGCCTGCTGAACTTAATCATTTTACCGTGTGTAGTCATAATGATCCTTGGATCATCCTGTCATGGATTCCGGCCTACATTAGCGGGATTGTTCCGAAATGGGTGACTCTTTTTCATGAATCTCGTTGTTGCTTAGAATGTAATCCCAGTGAGTTCATAAAGCCTTGACCTTGAACACTGGGTTGTATGCCTTCGGAAATAATCATGCCTGCGCTTGCTCTTTGCGCATAGTCAGTTGCCATAAGAACGGTTGCCAGCCCATCATGTGTTGCTCGGTTACGGCTCATCGGAGCCATGATGAGTCTGTTTTTGATTTCGACGTCACTCAATTTACTTGGGGCTAATAAAGTGTTCATTTTATAAGTTCCTTTTATATCGTGATTTAACGTTATGAATGCCGCTTAATTTTTAAATGGATCCGCTTATTTTCTATGGATTTAGGTCACTTTATTGCAGCAGCTGCTTCTTATTGATGACATTGTTTTTAGTCTGCACCCGATTTGTTTTGTTGAGGTTGTGGTGATTTTTGGGCTGGGATAACCCAATAGCCGCAATAATGATGATCGCACCGAATCCTTGCATTAGGCTCAAGCTTTGATTAAGAAAAATAAAGCCGAGTACGCAAGCGGTCAATGGGCTGGCAAATGAAATAAAAGATACCGTAATGGCGGGTAAACGCTCCAAGCCTCTAAACCAAATTGCATAGGCAAACAGTGCTCCTACGAGACTGAGGTAAGTAAAACCGATACCATTGAGTAAGGTTATATTATTAGGTAATCCTTCTGATAACAATGCGATAGGTAATAACACCAACCCTCCCACACTCAGTTGCCAGCCTGTCAGGGCTAATAAGCTAACGCTTTGAGGACGCCCCCAATGTTTACTCAATATTATGCCTGTCGCCATGCATATGGTTGCGGCAAACCCCGCTAACATACCGGTCATATTTAAGCTGATCTTGGATTGTAGTACCAGCATCGCAATGCCTGCAGCGCCGAGTACACAAGCGAGGATCTGATGTGAACCAATGCGCTCTTTCAGTACGATGAAACCTAAGATAAGCACTATCATGGGTTGAAAAGACATGATCAGCGCTGCAATGCCACCGGGTAAATGATAAGCAGCAACAAACAGAAAGTAGAAAAAAGCGCCAATATTCAATACTCCGAGGACAAATGCACGCCACCACCAAATGCCTGAAGGTAGGGTGCGGCCGAGTAGGAGTAAGATGAGGCCGGCGGGTAAAGCACGTAGAACCGCTGCTAATAAAGGACTGTTGGCGGGCAGTAATTCAGTGGTGACCAAATAAGTGCTTCCCCAGATGATTGGCGCGAGTGCTGTGATCAAGTAATCACTGAGTTTTGGTTGATCCATGTCGATATCCTTTTTCATTAAAACAATGCCCTACGCAAAAGAATCTCTATATCAAGATACTTTTGCGTAGGATTGCATTGATTTTTTTTTAAGTCAAGTATCTTAGCGTGAAGATAATTGACTTTGATTATAATGATTGTTTTTGATGTTTCTTTATAGCGGATTGAAATTAGCTGATATTATTTTGGGCGGCACAATTGTTGAATGACTATTTTTGTATTATAGGTATTGTAAAAGCTGGTGTTTTTCCATGTGCGAGTTTGATTAAAGTCATCTGCTGTGTTCAATGAACTTGGAGTCGGGTATTTGCTTTTGCTGTATTTTCGTAAAATACCTTGAATGGGATCGATAGCCATGTTGGCTGAGGGGACATCGACAACCACGTGTCTGCCATGATGGCTTTGAGAGCTTGAAGCTGAGATAATATTGGATTCAATGCCTAAGTAGGCGAGCGTAAAGTGGGCCAGTAAGCTTGATTCTCGACAAGCAACACCAAGATAATTATTCGATAAATAAGTGTCGATAGATTCTGGCTGATTGTTTTGTTTACTATTGATACCTATTTCATTTCTTGTTTGCTTTTTTTCTGATTTTAACTCTAATTTTAATTGTCTCTGTTTTTTTTCATCTAACTCTGGATCATTTAAATCAGCGATAGGATCTTGTTTTACTTTTTGATGAATAATAGTGTTAACTCGCATTGCGATTGCTTTATCGCTTAAGTTCAAATAATCATCTTGTGTTGCTGTCATTATTTCTATTAGAGTTTGGCTAAACCAAGGGGCTAATATTTGTTCTTTTTGGCTATAAACTGAGACTTGACCTGATGACGTTGTAGTGTAAATTCCGGCGAAGTGTGTCGTCTTTGTAATATGAGAGCATTGCGAAAAGACGACTGGTTGGTCACATAAATTAATGTGTTCTAGAATGATCTTAGAATATTGGATATGTGTTTTTATTAAAATGTCAGAGCGGATAGCATTACGCACATCGTAGTCTGTTTTATATTGAAAAGCCTCTGAGGCTTCTAATTGTTTTTCCTGACTTATTGAAGGAGATTTAGGAGGAGAATATCTCCGTTTGAATGTTTGAGCAATATTTTCTCGGCTGGATTGTTCTAAAAAATCTTCAAAATCATTCGCCCCTTCAAAATCAATATCAAATTTGGGTTTGCTATCGTTAGCAGTCATAGCTTGTGATGACTTTGGTTGATGAGGATGGTATTTGTCCTCGGGGTAATTATTTTTTGACGTGCTGCAAATACTGCCAATATTTCCCATGACTTTCTCGTTTAAGTAAAAGTTAGGTATTTTACTGAATGAAAGCACACTATTAGTTAACTTAATGATAATTAATGTTTTTTAAATGTTGTCGCAAACAATGTAAATGGAGTGTTGGGCTTATACCTTTAAGGCTGTGAGGAGGAACACTGGGTAATCACCTTGTGGTTTTTTTACTTTGCTTACCTGTTGAAAGCATATATTGATGAAACCTGATTTTTTGGCTATCGCCATGATGCTTGCCTGTTCAAATCCAAAATGAAATACCCCCGTATTTTGAGTATGAAAGTGGCCGTCTTCTAAATATAAATCGGCAATGGCGATAAAACCTTTGCTTTTAAGAATGGCATGAAATTGGTTAAATAGGACTTGGATATCTTTGATATGATGCAAAGTCATTGAAGAAATGATTCCATCAATGGTCTGATTTAAATTATGTTGTTTGCTATTGTCGATTAAATTGATGGGTAAGACTTCGAGCTCACATTTTATTTGCTGACGTTTATTTTCAAGTTGCTTATTCATTGACGGTGAAATATCTACAGCGGTTATTTTTTTAACCAAAGGGGCGATGTGTTCAAGTAGCAAACCTGTTCCTGAGCCAAAATCCATTAGTTTCATTTTGGGTATAAAGTTGATTTTTTTTATCATACCCTTGGCGATGTTATTGACATTATCGATCCTGAGCTGCTCGTTGTCATAAGTACTGGCTTTATTTTTAAAGTGATCTTTGTGCATATCGCCCTATCGAATGAATGTCATCATAGCAGTGAGTATAGCGTTATGTATTCAATCTGGCTTAGACAATAAGAGATGTTGTCACATCTCTTATTGGTTTGGTTATAAACACTGAACAATGAGCATCAAGCTACCAAATACTAATAAGGTGATCATGGCCGGTATTCCCCCACTGGCTTGATAGGTTTGTATGTCAAAGCTTTGCTTTCTGACTCTGGATACCATGGCCATGGGGATGAAAACCGCTAAAAAAACCAGAATAATCCCCGCATGGCTTAAGGTGTTTAAAAATTGCTCCGGTGCCAGTATTGCGCCTGTTAGCGGCAGAATAAAGGTCATCATAAAGGTGATGGCTTTGGTACTTTTCATCACATCGGTATTTTGATCAAACAGCGCCAGTGCCACACCAAGGAAGGAGGTTAACAGTGCTAATGCGGTAAATATCGATAAAATCAGCTCAAGGTGTTCATATTGCGCACTTAAGGCTGAAATAAGCTCCGAGACATTGGCAAAATGGGTTAGTTGCTCTGAGGGTAAATTGCCGACGGCTGCATAAAGCCACAATAGGTAGCACACCAGAGGGATCACTGAGCCCAACAGTAGCATATTTCTGAGCTCACTCTTGGTTGCCTCTTTGTTATAGGTGGCAAGCGATGGGATCACCACTAAAAAACAAAAACTGGTAAAGAGTACAGAGCTGGTTTTGACTAAGGCTAGATTATCATGAGTCACCACTTGGGTTAAACTGCCCAGCGATAGGTTGGGAGCTAAATGCGCTAAGGTGATGAGTAGTGCTAGCAACATAGCGGCAAAGAGTAGTCGATTAAATTTATCGATGACGGCGGTGCCGCAGGAAACAATCATGCCTGTAATAAACGTAAAGCTAATTTGTGCTGTTGTTTTGGTTAAATTAATCCCAAAACTGGTGGAGATGTTTTGCATAAGATCGCCGGCTCCTATGATATAAGCCATCATTAGGCAAACCAGTAAGGAGTAGAGCAGCACGTTGGTGATGAGTTGACCACCGATCCCGAGCGTGTCTCTGGCGACGTTACTCATACTGACACCTCGACCCACTTTTACGCTGGCTTCGAGGAGTAATAAAGCGGCATAGGTGGTACCGAGCCAAATAAAGACCATAAGCAGGGTGGACCATAGTAGGCCAAATTGTGCCAGTACCATAGGAATGGCGAGCATACCTGCGCCCAGTGCTGTCCCTGCAATAATAAGGGAACTGCCGACAAGTTTAAGCTTCACGAAAAATACCTCGAGATGAAATCTGCAATGATGAAATAATAAAGTTGGCTAATTTATCATGTTGAATGGGCGTCAGTATAGGCGCGATAGGTCTGAGATCTGGGATGTGAATGATCATTCACATTGATGCTTTATGGGGATGAAGCTTCGCTTAATGGAAGGATCGTGGGTTTTCATTCCATCTTGTTATTGAAAGTGGGGCAAATCACAGACTAGCGTCTGACCATGTCGGTATTGGCAAGTGTTTTGCAATTCATTGCCTGCCGCAGGCTGTTGTGCATATACTTTATCGAGACGTCGCAAGCACTTCCATGTGGACTCTACTAAAACATCCCTGTTTTAGAAGCTCGAAAGAGTATCTACACGGGATTTTACAAGCAGTATGTAGCTTCGATTTAAATTATTATCAGACGAAGTTAATCATCTCACTATTTTATTAACAGTTATCGCTAAGGCTATATCTCAGCACTGATGTGAATGGCCTTTGTTGTTCCAGACAACAATAAGACATTTACTATATCCATATAGGTCAGATAACAAATGCCGTGGTGACAAGGATGTCAATGAACGACCTGACTCAACTAAGGCTATCTCGGCACTGATGTGAAGGGCCTTTGTTGTTCCAGACAACGATAAGGCATTTCCTATATCCATATAGGTCAGATAACAAATGTCGTGCCCTTTGATGTGTTAAAAGAAGGATGTCATGAAACCGCCATGCTTCGCTCACGCGATGACTGATAAAATCTTTTCGGTAACTTCGATGGGGGTCTCAAGCAAAAGTAGTGTGTTTCTGTGATTCAAGTATGTTGGTTTGATGTAGTATTTAGAGAATCATTGATTTGACTGCCGAGAAAGTTATCCTGCTGCTATTGAATAACCGGTTAGCTGTATAAGGCAAGTATGTTTTATTTTATTCACAATAACAGAACTTGAGATCACTTTTGATAAATGAGTGGTGTTAGTGATCACCTTCGCTCTATTGCTTTTGATATATTTGTGAAATGGGCAATGTCTTCTCAAGAACTCAATTTTAAAATCAAAGGATGTTGGTTTGGTTGTGAGGAGTTTGATATTTTTGAGCGATCATTATCACAGCTAATGACAAAGGATAATGGATCAGCAACGCTATTTGATCTTAGCCATAACCCTATAATATTTCTTAAAACAGATGATGTTGTCTTAATGATAGAGATCTTCTTTCTGGATGCTTTAGATAAAGGTTGCTTTAAACTTAGTGCGAAAAGCCATTCTATTGAACTATCTGAAATCAGAGATAAACTAGCACTATTCGATAAGTGCTGGTAAAGACTACGAATAAACGTATTTTTACCGTGCTCTTAGCCCATTTCACCAAAATTAAATTGATATAAATTTGGTGAAATAGGCTTTAGTGAGAAGTTGACTTTAATCAAAGTAAAAATCAGATTAATAATTACTTAATCCATAAGCTATTAATGACAGGTCGTGTACTAGTGCCTCCCCAAAAAGGGATAACCTCACATCCTGTAGTGTAAAAGCCGACTTTTTTTCCTGAAGCAAATGCGGTTAGCGCAGCGGACACCAAATTTTTATGACCTGGTAAGTCAGCTTGAATATGTACACGGCCGAGATCTCCACATTCATCAGGATTCAACGTCACTCCAGATACAATTAACGTAACATGACCTTCTGCATGAGTAAAAACGGAAGTAATGGTTGCCTCTGGATTACCAAGAGATGTCAAATAGCCAGCTGCTGAAGCCATATTGGTAATAAAAAAAAGTCCGATAGCTAGGGGGCGTTGACAATTGGCCATGATTAGCTGATTAAGATACAATTTTTCTCTTTGAAATTCATATGTCTCGTAAAATGATTAGCGATAAGCAGTGGCGACGAATTCAT
>NZ_JAKIKS010000077.1 GCF_023284005.1 Shewanella surugensis | reverse complement strand
GTAAGGTGTTCGATCAGGGTCATTGGGTTACCTCTCAGAAAGTGAGGTGCGATTAGATCACAGTAATTCAGCAGATTCAATCTTTGTTAACAAAGTGCGATCCCGCCCTGCCGTCATCATAGGCCGTATTGAGCATATTAAAAGAAGGTTCGGGCGTCCCAAAACTACATAAAGGACCATAAGGATAGTCTTCAGTGTAATAATAGCCATAATGACCATAAGCGTCAGTCATGCCATTGCATTCATCCAAATCTCCTCTTCCTGCATCAAAATACCAATCTTCAACAAAAATGCCTCTTACATGCGTCGAAATTGGCGGAACAGGATCATTAGAGCCTATTGGTGCTTCACGCTCTGTGGTATAAGTTGTCCAACTCGACTTGGCTTTTCGTGTCACTCCAGCTTCAGTATCATAGAAGTAATGTCCATAAATAGGGAATCCATCGGGCGCAAAACCAATAACTGGAGAGCCGCTGGCGTCGACAATATTTGAATTCGGCTCCAAAATATCTCCCTCTTCAACATTCGATAATCCATGATTATCTGAATGATAATGATACCGCCCGCCAAAAGGATGACCGGTATATTCATCAAGCACTACATAATCTGGATTCGCAGCCGGAATGGCGTACCAGTCAGCAAATAATCCACATTGGCTTCTTGTGCCTAAACCAATTTGAAGCGGCGTAGTAAATTCAATGTTATAGCAAAATGCAGAGTCCATATCTAAATCAACCCCATTAAGCATGATCCCATTGAGCGTTATCCGTCCTCCTTGCTTGCGTACGTAGCTGGCTCTATTACCTTTGCTCGGATGTCGAGGCACAGTTAATACATAATCAAGCACATTAGGAGCAACTTGCGAAGAAAAATCGGTGCCTGTTGTCGTATTGGCTCCTACATCATGATGAGGGATATTATTACTGATAAGAGTACAAATATTATTATCAGCCGTAATAGTCAAATAACTATCATAAATAATGTTTTGTTGAGTATCATGGATCCTTGCCGAATAACTGCCAACATAAGATCCGCAATCTGGATTTCGGTTAACAAGTTTTAAATCGGTTATATCTCCTTGAGGATTTGGCGTTACATTGTTTTCAGGAACCGTCAGCCTAGGTCCACTTACCACTCGAGCAGAAGAACAAAATATACCGACGAAAATAAACGTTAACAATATGATATTACGCATTGTCATGTCCTATAACTTTCACTTCACTGCATACATACAATACAAATAAAATTAACCACTTAGACAATAAACACTCAGTAAACAGAGTGTCTTTAATGCTTTAATGAAAAGCTAATACATAATATAGTTCAAATTTTATAATCAGGTATTAAAGCTTAAAATCACACTGGGAAAAGACGGTATTGTAAAGTCGATGACAGACTCAACACAAAAAAGGCGCAAGCCTAAGAGCTGCGCCTTTAAATCGATAACATCAATATTATTTGACTGACATTTTATCTTATGTGGATTTTTTCACCGCTAATGCTTGAGTAATTTGCTCAATTGAGGTGCCGCCTAAGGCTTCACGTTTAGCCAAGCAGGACTCAATGGTCAAACATTCATACACATCGCCTTGAATGATATCGGCAAAACCTTGCAGCTCAGATAAAGGAAAATCTTCTAAGGGTTGCTGTTTCGCTATCGCCACCACAACCACTTCACCCACTACATGATGCGCCTCTCTAAAAGGCATCCCCTTAGCCACTAAATAATCGGCAAGCTCAGTAGAATTCGCGTAACCTTGCTGGGCCGCTTGTAGCGTTCTTTCACGATTAACGGTTAAGCCGTTTAGCACTAATGCCGCCATTTCAAGACAGATAGACCAAGTATCCATCACATCAAAGAGGCCTTCTTTGTCTTCTTGCATATCTTTATTATACGCAAGCGGTAAAGCCTTCATGGTGGTCAAAATCCCCATCAAACTGCCATAAACACGGCCTGTTTTTCCGCGAATAAGCTCAAGCGCATCAGGGTTTTTCTTTTGTGGCATTAAGGATGAACCCGAAGTGACTTGATCGTCTAATTCAATGAACCCCGCTTCACCACTATTAAAGAAAATCAAATCTTCAGCCATACGGCTCAAATGCATCATGCTAATGCTGGCATCACTACAGATTTCGACCACATGATCTCTATCCGATACAGTATCCAAACTGTTTAATGTCGGCGAAGCAAAACCAAGGGCCGCCGCTAACTTAACTCTGTCCATGGGGTAAGCCGTCCCCGCCAAAGCACCGGATCCTAGCGGACACTTATCAGCACGCTTTAAGGCATCTTGCAGGCGACTAATATCCCGATCGAACATTTCCACATAAGCTAAACACCAATGACCAAACGTCACAGGTTGCGCCCGTTGTAAATGCGTATACCCAGGCATCACCGCATCGAGCTCTCGCTCGGCTAACGCTAATAACTCAACGCGTAACTGACCTAATAAAACCAGTAATTGCTGACCTTCTTTTTTACACCAAAGCTTAAGATCGGTCGCCACTTGATCATTGCGCGAACGACCTGTGTGTAATTTTTTACCTAAATCACCCACTTTAGCAATCAATGATTGCTCGACGAAACTATGAATATCTTCTGCATCAGACTGCAAGATCAGCTCTGGTTTATCCCCCAACTCAGTGAGTAATTCATTAAGTGCTTGTTGCAATTGCTCACATTCTTGCACGGTGATCACGCCAACCTGATTGATCGCACTTGCCCAAGCTATTGAACCGACAATGTCTTGCTCAATGAGTCGATAATCAACAGGTAATGAATCATTAAACAGCTTGAATAACGCACTACTTTCCTGACTAAACCTACCACCCCATAATGCCATGCCGACGCCCTCTATTGATCTGTTTACCTACCAACCAAGTGAACGCCTGATACTTTAATCCTATCAGGCACACTCGTTATCGATTATTTAGTGTGTAATGCTCTGATCCGACTCGCCAAAGAATACAAACGGATAAAACCTTCGGCATCTTTTTGGTCATACACATCATCCGCACCAAAGGTGGCGAACGCTTCTGAATAAAGGCTGTTAGGAGAGCGTTTTTTCACCGCTTGCGCTTGTCCTTTATAAAGCTTAATTACTACTTCACCATTCACCAACTTGGCCAACGATTCAGAAGCCGCGAGTAAAGACTCGCATAAAGGCGTAAACCAACGACCGTCATAAACAAGCTGCGCCATTTGTGCGCCCACTTGCTCACGCCACTCACGACTGGTCTTATCTAATACCAGCTCTTCAATGGCTCTAAGCCCGGCAAACATCACCGTACCGCCGGGTGTTTCATAGCAACCACGAGACTTCATACCCACTAATCTATTTTCGGTAATATCAATACGACCCACACCGTGAGCACCCGCAATGTCATTCAATGTGGTTAAGGCACCGTAAGGTGTTAAGGCTTCACCATTAACATGCGTGATCCGCCCTTGGTCGATATTTAATGACACATATTCAGGTTCATTAGGTGCATCTTCAGGTGCCACCGTCATGATCCACACACCTTTAGTCGGCTCATTCCATGGATCTTCTAGCTCGCCACCTTCATGAGAAATATGCCAAGCATTAGCATCTCGACTGTAGATTTTAGTCAAGGATGCCGTTGTCTCAATATTACGCTCAGCTAAATAAGCCAATAAATCCTCACGACTGACCATTTCCCATTCACGCCAGGGCGCGATGACTCTTAAATCAGGGGCTAGCGCAGCAAAACAACCTTCGAAACGCACTTGATCATTGCCTTTACCCGTACAGCCATGACAGACCGCATCGGCACCCACTTTACGAGCCACTTCCACTTGCGCCTTCGCAATAATCGGTCTGGCCATCGAAGTACCGAGTAAATAGGTGCCTTCATAGATAGCCCCCGTGGCAATGGTTGGATAAATATAATCAGCCACCAGCTCTTCTTTTAAATCAACAATGTGACACTCAGACGCTCCTGAGGCTAACGCTTTTTCCGTGAGGCCTTCAAGTTCTATGTCACCTTGTCCCACATCGGCACAAAACGCGATAATTTCACAATTATCATAGGTTTCTTTTAACCAAGGAATGATGGCGGAGGTATCAAGACCACCCGAATAAGCTAACACGACTTTTTTTACGCCAGATTGTTTGATTTCAGTAGACATGTTTTTTCCTAAATTCGATTAACAACAATGCATTCATAACACACTCATTAATAATAAATGGTTCTTTAAGCTAGCAAGGTAACCAAAACAGCATTTTGTGCATGCATGCGGTTTTCAGCCTGTTGGAAAATCAGTGAACCTTCACCATCCACCACTTCACCGCTGGCTTCAACGCCACGATAGGCGGGTAAACAATGCATAAAATATTGCGCTCCCGCTTTTTCCATCATGGCTTGATTAACTTGATAAGGCTTAAATTTAGCCTCTATCTCTGCCAAATCAACATTATCTCCCATGGAGATCCATGTATCGGTGTAGATGGCATCATGATTAACAATATCATCAATGTTAGAGGTCAAGATTAATTCGCCACCATGTTGCTTGGCGAGTGCCTGTGCTTCAAACACCACTTGTCCATCAGGAAATTGTCCTAGCGGACACATCACTGTAAGACTGATACCTAGAATAGCCGCACCATACATCAATGAATGGGTGACATTATTACCGTCTCCCACATAAGCCAACTTTACTTGACTCAAGTCATCAAACTGCTCCGACAAGGTGAGAAAGTCTGCTAATCCCTGACAAGGATGATACAGATCAGATAACGCATTGATCACCGGGACGCTGCCGTGCTCAGCTAAACACTCAATAGTTGAATGTAAAAAGGTTCTTGCCACTATTGCATCAGCCCAGCAAGAAATGTTACCCGCAAAATCTGCAATAGGTTCACGTTTACCCAAGGCACCATTTTGCTGATCGAGATATAAACAGTGACCCCCTAGCTTATTGATGCCGATATCAAAGCTCACACGGGTTCTCAATGATGGCTTTTCAAATAACATCACCACACTTTTACCATCAAGTGCCTTACGATAATTCTCAGGATGAGTTTTGATATCTTTGGCCAACACTAATAAATCGAGTAACTGTGTTTGACTCAGATCTTTAATCGATAATAAATGCTTCATATTCTTTCCCTATGGCTGGATTTGTGTGCCAACCGACTCACCTTGACTCAATGCAATTAACTGACTGGCATCTCTCCAAGAGGCGATTTGCACCGCTTGTCCCATTGCCTGTGCCACTTCAAGTGCTGCTTCAACTTTCACTTTCATGCCTTTTTCGATGACGCCTTGCTTGGTTAGCTCACTAATTTGAGCTTGGTTTAAACTGGCAATTAATTGCCCCTTGCCATCGAGAACTCCGGAAACATCAGATAGCAGTACTAAATTACCCGCCACTAATTTTGCCAAAGCGGTGGCGGCTTGATCCGCATTCACATTCAATAAATCACCTGATGAACTCGCTGCAATCGAGCTAACAATCGGCATCAAACCTTGCGAAAGTATGAATGTCAGATAAGTCGCATCATTAGGGGTCACTTCACCCACCAAGCCTAAACGCTCATCTTTAATCTTAGCGTTAACTAAATTCGCATCCGCTAGACTCATACCGACACAAGTCACACCCGCCTTAATCGCAGCGGCTTGTAATGTTTTGTTTGATGTTCCCGCAAGCGCACCCACAATCACAGGCATTTGTACTGCAGGTGTGACCCTGAGTCCATCAAGCTTTTCGGTGACCATACCATTGGCCGTTAATTGCTCTTCAACTAAACAGCCCCCACCATGTACCATGATCAAAGGCTGCCCTTGAACCATCATTTTAGCTGCGGTTTCCATTAAACGGGCCATGCCCATTTCACATTGCAATAATGCACCGCCAACCTTGAGCACCATAGGCGTTTTGTTAACTGATTGCGTGTCTACATTGGTTACTGACATAAGTTAGGCTCTCTATCAATCATCAAATTAAAGCTTGTAATGAATCTTTATGCACTGGAGTGCCTGACTGGCAGCCCCTTTCATTAAGTTGTCAATCGCACTCGAGACCACCAGATAATGTGTTTGTTCATCAAACTTCCAACCCAGATGACAATTAGGGGTTTGCACCACATCATCTAGCTTAGGAAATTGATTATGCTTAACAGTGACTAAAGGTGAATTATCATAAACCCCGTACGCTTTTTCAATATCTTCTGTCGTCGTTCCCGCTTCAAGCTCAACGGTAATGGTAGCTAATATGCCACGTTTAAAATTACCTAAATGCGGTGTAAAAATCACCTCATGCCCCAAGTGGGTGGCAATTTCGGGCTGATGCCGATGACCTAAAACACCGTAAGGCATTAAACTGACTTCACAAAAACTAGTATGTAGCTGCACTTTTCTGCCAGCCCCTGTCACGCCACTTACCGCATTGATAACAGGTAAGGTCTGGGTCATTAAAGGGGCTAAAGGTTTCAAGGCGATTAATGATGCGGTGGGATAACAGCCCGGCACAGCAATCATCTTAGTCTGCTCAATTTGTCCCTGATCCCACTCGGCTAAGCCATACACAGCTTGGGCTAACACCTGAGGATATTCATGCTCAAATCCATACCATTTAGGGTATTGAGCCAGATCGCTAAAGCGATAGGCACCACTTAAATCAAATACCACTAACCCTTGTTGATAAAACCAAGCCGCTAAATGCAGACTCACCTTATGATCGGTTGCCAATACTACAGCGTCACATTCAGCAACAATAGTGTCTTTGGCATGGGGTGAAAGCGGCTGTAAAGCAAGTGAAATATGACTGTAATTAGGGTATAGCTCGCTCAGTAACTTATCTTTATCTAGACTGTTTTCAGATACATACAAACCTTGAATCGATAATGTTGGTTGCTCATAGATGAGTGCAGTCATTTGTGCACCGGTATAACCACTTGCGCCAATAATAGCAATACTTTTCATAATGGATAATTTCTCAACGTGACACATAACAATAAGGATAAAACATAAGGTAAATTTAAGATAAACACTCGCCTAAATACTCAGTCTAGCCGAAAGGATTATCGTCGAAGCAGAAGGTAAAGATCGGAAATGTGATGATCTAAACTGTACATTAAGTCAAACATGGTTACTCTCATTTATAGGTCACCGAATATGGTACTTATTTTAGCTAAATGCTAGACTAGCACAAGCAGTTAATTATGCAATATATTTGAATATGTATTTTAAAAGAGATTACCTATGCTAACCTTGCCAGACATTAAAACCTGTTTTAGCCAACTCATTGCGACTCCTTCAATCAGCGCCTTAGAAGCTGAATTGGATATGAGCAATCAAAAAATCATTGATTTATTAAGTAATTGGTTCTCAGATGCGGGGTTTCAATGTCAAACCCAAGTGGTACCTCTATCCCGAAATAAACACAACTTACTGGCTCAAATAGGCAAAGGCACCGGAGGATTATTGCTCGCTGGCCATACTGATACCGTCCCTTTTGATGAAGGTCGATGGAGCCAAGATCCTTTTACGTTAACTGAAAAAAACAATCGCTGGTACGGATTAGGTACCTGTGACATGAAAGGTTTCTTTGCACTGGTACTCGCAGCAGTCAAAGAAATACCACTGGATAAATTAAAGCACCCCCTTTATATCCTTGCCAGTGCAGATGAAGAAACCACCATGAATGGCGCTAAGGCGTTCGCACAAGCCAAATCTATTGCACCCGATTATGCCATCATCGGTGAACCCACTAGCCTTAAACCCGTCTATATGCATAAAGGCCACTTTACCCAAGGGATACGCGTTACCGGAAGAAGTGGCCATTCATCCGATCCAAGCAAAGGACTCAATGCCATTGAAGTCATGCATTTGGTAATAGGTGAATTATTAAAATTAAAACAATTCTTAAGTGAACATTACCATGAAGCGGCCTTTAGTGTTCCCTATCCCACCATGAATTTTGGTCATGTTCATGGTGGTGATGCTGCAAACCGTATTTGTGGTTGTTGTGATTTACATATCGATCTTCGCCCGCTACCCGGATTATCTCTAGAAGAAATGGAATTATTAATCGTCAAATATTTAAGCCCCGTATGTAACCAATATCCAGGTACCATTGAAGTCGCTCCGCTTTATCCGGGCTCCGAACCTTTTGCTGGCAACCTCAATGATCCTTGGACACAAATAGTTGCAAAGTTGTCAAGCCACCAGGCGGAAGTTGTTAACTACGCCACTGAAGCGCCTTATATAAAACAATTAGGCTGTCAAACTTTGGTGTTAGGACCAGGCAGTATCGATCAAGCTCATCAACCCGATGAATATCTCGATTTAGACTATATCAATAGCACTAAGGATTTAATAAAAAATCTTATATATCATGCATGCATAAAATAAAGCGGGTAATATAGCTTCACGTTATTTCCGCAAAATCAAGGGTGGTTTTCACTCTCGTAAAAATCGGCTTTCCCTACTCGGAAGCCGATACGCTACTCGCTCAATTCAATCTTGTTAACCAAAATATTAAACACAGAAAAAAGACGCTATTAATTACGGGCATTTCAATATTAGCGCCACTTCTAATATTGACCGCGACCCTCAATACTGGGTATGGTGGTCAATTCGCCCAACATAAAAATAATAATAATAAAAGTAAAAAATGGACCCTCATATTAAAATGATTTTATATTAACGTGCTTAAACGGAGTATTTTTTATGGTAGATATGTACGCGTCCTTAAGGTCAAACGTCGGCACTTTAGGGCAAATTCTAGGTGACACAATACGCACAGATCTCGATGAAGCCTTTCTTGATAAAATTGAACAAATTCGTCATTTAGCGAAAAGTTCTCGTCAAGGAAAAGAGGGTGCTCGAGAAGAAATGCTAACCTTGCTCAATGCCCTTCCCGATGATGAGCTGGTTCCTTTTGCTAAAGCCTTCAATCAATTTTTAAACCTTGCCAATATTGCAGAGCAATTTCACACCATTAGCCATAATTGCGATCAACTTGCCTGTGTGTCCGATCCCGTTGAACAAGTGCTTAATCATATGCTAGATAGTGACATCGATCACCAATCGATGCTCGATTGCTTACAGAGTTTAGATATCGATCTGGTCCTTACTGCTCATCCAACAGAAATATCTCGACGCACACTGATCCAAAAATATGCCGCCATCGTCGATACTCTGAGCAACTTAGAAAATCAGCAGATCAGCGAAAGACAGAAGAAGCAATACCATCTACGCTTACGTCAGTTAGTTGCCCAAATTTGGCATACCAATGAAATTAGAGAAACAAGGCCCACCCCCATCGATGAAGCCAGTTGGGGATTATGCACTGTCGAGACTTCGTTATGGCAAGCCATTCCTGACTTTTTAAGACAACTAAATACCTTAATGGAAGAGCGCACCAATCAACAGTTACCTATCGATATTGCTCCCATTCGTTTTTCCAGTTGGATGGGCGGAGACAGAGATGGCAATCCTTTCGTCACCGCCACTGTGACGCAAGAAGTATTAGATCGTAATCGACTTTGTGCCACTCGCCTTTACCTAAAAGACATCAATAGCTTGTATGATGAACTCTCCATGCCAAAAGCCAATGATGAATTACGTACCTATACTCAAAACGGTAAAGAACCTTATCGTAAAGTATTAAAAACATTACAGGGTAAGTTAGAACAAACTCAAACGTTTTTAGAACAAAGATTAAATGGTCAATCTACTCCGCTTAATCTTGAGCACGTTATTTGGCACACTCGCGATATCAAAGCCCCCTTAATGATCTTATATCAAAGTTTATCAGACTGCGGTATGCGATTGATAGCAAATGGATTATTACTAGACATCCTACGCCGTGTTGCCTGCTTTGGCGTGCACATGCTTAGGCTCGATATTAGACAAGACGCCCAACGCCATGCCGATGTCATTGCAGAGCTCACCCGTTACTTAGGCATGGGGGATTTTAATCACTGGAATGAAGAAGAAAAACAAGCTTTCTTACTCAAAGAGCTAATCAGTAAACGTCCTCTACTACCACATCAATGGCAACCTTCAGCTGAAGTGACTGAAGTATTAGATACTTGCAGACTCATTTCACAACAATCAGAGCACGCCTTAGGATCTTATGTTATTTCCATGGCAAGCCAGCCTTCGGATGTATTAACCGTCCTGTTACTCTTAAAAGAGATGGACTGCCCGTATCCTATGCGAGTCGTGCCCTTATTTGAAACCCTAGATGATTTAAACAATGCCGCCGCCTGTATTACCTCCCTCTTTGCTAATGATTGGTATCGAGGTTACACCAAAGGCCATCAAGAAATCATGATTGGCTATTCTGATTCGGCAAAAGATGCCGGTGTCATGGCTGCTGCTTGGGCCCAATATAATGCGCAAGAACAGCTCGTAGCGATTTGCCAACAAGCTAATATGAAACTGACATTATTCCATGGACGGGGCGGCACCGTTGGACGTGGTGGTGCTCCTGCCCATGATGCCATTTTATCTCAACCGCCAGGTTCTGTTGATGGCCGCATGCGGGTGACCGAACAAGGGGAAATGATCCGTTTCAAGTTTGGTTTACCCAAACTTGCGGTACAAAGCTTAGCCTTGTATACCTCAGCCGTCATGGAAGCCACCTTATTGCCACCACCAGAGCCAAAACCTCAATGGCGTGAAAGTATGCAGCGCCTTGCCGATGACTCAGTTTTGGCGTATCGGGCTATCGTTAGAGAAGAACCGGACTTTGTGGATTACTTTCGTGCCGCCACTCCCGAAGTCGAACTCGGTAAATTGCCCTTAGGCAGTCGCCCCGCCAAACGTAAAATTGACGGCGGCATCGAAAGCTTACGTGCTATTCCTTGGATTTTTGCTTGGTCTCAAAATAGACTCATGCTACCCGCTTGGTTAGGCGCAGGTGAAGCCATTCACGCCGCAAATGAACGTGGAGAACTCGAGCAATTACAAGAGATGGTACAAAATTGGCCTTTCTTTAAAACCCGTATTTCCATGCTAGAAATGGTTTACGCCAAAGCAGAGCCTAAGCTAGCCGAATATTACGATGCTTATTTAGTGCCGAAGCATTTACACTATTTAGGTGAAATGCTACGCCAGCGCTTGAGTTTGGGCGTCGAGTCAATATTGGCACTCACTCAATCAGACGATTTAATGACATTAACGCCTTGGAACAGAAAGTCTATCGAATTAAGAAATCCTTATATCGATCCGCTTAACTTTTTACAAGCAGAGCTCCTGTCTCGAACCCGTAAACAAGACACGCCTTCCAGTAATGCAGAACTTGCACTCATGCTCACTATCGCAGGCGTCGCCGCAGGAATGCGCAACACGGGATAAAGCCCAACAGCCAAACGTCTACCATAGCCAAACAACTTGGAAGGTGATTTGGAAAAGCTCACTTTGAATGATAAACTCACTCAAAGTGAGTCATCTTCATGGAAAAAATAGGTTAACAAATTGAAATCAAAGTCGTATACCCTTTTACTCATCCTACCATTAATACTTTTTTTAAATGGCTGTATTAGCCAATACAGTGTGAGTGAAAGCGAGCTAGAGTCTTACCTTTCTAAAGAGCTGACCTATGATACAAAACAGGGTAATCAATTGTTAGGCATGGAAATGCATATCACTGACATTAAGGTAAAACTCGGCGAAAAACCCGATACGATGGGCGTATCAGCCACTACCCATGTGACTATTAATAATCCACTCAAGCCGATAGATGCCCAATTATATGCAAAATTTGAAGCTAAACCTTGGTATGATGTCGAAAACCACAGTGTCTATTTACATCAACTTAAACTCGTCGATGTCAGCTCAGATAATAAAAGAATCGAAAAACTCATCAAACCACTCACACCACAACTGATGAATTATTTGACCCAATTTTTATCGACTCAACCCGTCTATGTGCTTGATACTGATGACACGAAACAAGCTATTATTGCCAATATGACTAAACGTATTGAAGTTAAACCTGGTGAGATCTCACTGATTTTTAGTGACTAATACATCAATTTTTCAATAAAAAGCAGCTTAATATCATTAAGCTGCTTTTTTTGTTATGCTTGTTATATCGCTTACTTAACCTGAACTTGGGATAATGAGTGTCGGCTTACTTACTAAAACGACCTATTGAGCCGTAATCCACCACGACGGCCTCCCCGGCTAATTCACGCCTAAGCATGTCATAAGCTACTGCGGTACTCAGGCTTCTCACTAACGCTCTAGAGCGTCTGGGTAACTGGATCATTTGGCTATAGACACCTTTACTGGTCGCTAAAGCGATCGCCACCGTGCCAACCGGTTTACCTTCAGTGCCGCCTGAAGGCCCTGCTATACCGCTGGTGGCTAAGGCATAATCACTGTCTAAAATGGCCCTCACCCCTTTCGCCATTTCTTCAACGGTAGCAATCGACACGGCACCATGATCATCAAGCGTTTCAGGCTTAACATTTAAGACTTTCACTTTTGATTCATTACTATAAGTGACTAAACCTTGTTGTAGGTAAGAAGAGCTGCCTTCAAAATCGACAAGCTGGCTGGCGATCATACCGCCAGTGCAGGACTCTGCAATACTCAAGGTTTTCCCCGACCCTAACAATGTTGAATGAATTTCTTCCGCTAAACTCACTTTGCCATGAGCCACAATCGCATGACCTAATAGCTCAATCACTTGGGATTCAACGTTTGATAATAAAGCCATCGCCTCCTCGCCCCGAGCAAATAGCTTTATTTCTATGTAAGGCATAAAAGAGCGATAACCTAAGGTCACGCCACAGGGTAAATCAATGTCTGCTAAAGTATCGGCTAAACTCGACTCACCTTGCCCCAGAGTTAACATTTTTTTGAGGGCAACTTGAGAGGTCAAATCAAATTTATGCTTGATAAAAGGGATAAATTGCTCATTCACCATTTGCTTAAACTCAAATGGCACACCAGGGGTGAAAAAGAGCCAAGCTCTATTTAATTTAACCGCAAAACCACACGCTGTACCAACGGGGTTGTCAATCATAATGGCCGTATCTGGCAATAGCGCCTGCTTTAAGTTACTGCGCGCCATGGGTCGACCGCTGCGAGTAAACCAAGCTTCTAATTTTTCGCGCCATTCTTGATTTTCGACTAAAGCCACATCTTTAGCAAGCGCCATAGCCTCGGCAGAAAGATCATCACTGGTTGGCCCGAGGCCACCATTCACTAAAATCACGTCGGCGACTAAGCTGCGTTCTTTAAATACCGAGACTAAATCGTCTAATCTGTCACCCACTGTGACTCGGCGTTGGCATTCAACACCATTTTCCATCATCACATTACCAAACCAAGCAGCATTAGTGTCGACAATCTGACCTGCTAACACTTCTTCGCCAGTACAAATCATTTCTAGTTTCATGCTATTCCCTACATGCGTCACCAAAGAACGACCAAAGCTATACCTAAGTCATTCATTGATCAATAGTCATTGGCATATATAAGTGCTTAAGACACACTTGATACAAGCATGAGTATTAATTGATCACCCATCATGATAAAAATAGGACTTTAAGCCAAAGATCCTAAATTGACTTTATGACTCTATACACAACATCAGCGGGTATTTTAGCAAGAAAATCCAGTATTCAAGCCTGTCTTGATCAGCAAGTAAGGCCGCTTTCTCGACATAATCATCATGATTTATCTGAGCAATCTGATGCCCTTGTCGGCTGGGGAATGAAACCCAATGCCATGAAATTAAAAGCCCTTTCTAAAGAGCTATGTTGTCGCTTCATTCATTTAGAAGATGGCTTTATCGGCTATACAGGCCATCCTAACGCACAGGGTAAAGCGGTCTCAATGATAGCGGATAAGGTCGGTATTTATTATGATGCCCGCCAGCCTTCTACCCTTGAGCAACTCATTAATACACCTTGTGATGGTGAAACACGGATCCGCGCTGAAAAGCTCGCTGAACAAATCGTTCAATGTGGCATCACAAAATATAACTGCTATCCCGAGTACAATGCGCATCACCAATTACCGGATCATTTAATTAACGCCTTAAAGGGTGAGAATATGGTGCTGATTGTCGATCAAGTCAGTGGCGATCAATCCATTGCAGGCGCATTAGCCACACCTGATGATTTTCTCCGTATGCTTGAAAGCGCTCATCAGCGTTACCCCAATGCAAAATTAGTTGTTCGTACTCACCCCGATACACGATTAGGGCGTAAATCGGGGATATTAGCCAAAATAACCTCCCATGCCCTGCCTGATTATTTAATCAATAAGATTATCATTGAAAGCAGTCCTTGCCATCCTCATGCGCTCATTCGTGCCGCAAAAGCGCTCTTTACCGTTTCCTCTCAAATGGGATTTGAAGCCTTATTACTGAATAAACCCGTGCATTGTTTTGGGATGCCTTTCTATGCTGGTTGGGGACTCACCATCGATGATAAACATTGCCATCGTAGGCAACAGGTTGCTTTACCCCAATTAATAGCCGCAGCCTTAATTCAATATCCACTTTATTTTGATCCCGTCACCTTTCGGCCTTCCACACCCGAAGCGGCCATTGCACTGATTACTCAACAAGCCCAAGATGAGCCTCTATGTGATACTTTGCATTTATTAGGCTTTTCATTTTGGAAACGTGCTTTTATTCATGAATTTTGTAAGCAGCTGGCAAAAAACATTAAATTTATCAACAAAGTCCCCGCTAAATTAAATGAAAATGAAAAGATACTCGTTTGGGGAAACCGCTATCCTGAATTAACAGACGCTATCCGTATTGAAGATGGCTTTATTCGCTCCAGCGGGCTAGGCTCAAACTTAGCCAGACCGTCATCGTTAATTATTGATCCCATGAACATGTACTTTAACGCCCAAGTGAATAACACGTTACGGCAACAGCTTAATCATGCCCAAATTGATGAGCAAGCTTACCAACGCGGTAAAACATTGATCAGCCAGCTCGTAGACAACGATATTAATAAGTACAATTTGATTGCAAAAGATCAAACAAGTTTAGCGGCGTTAAAATTACCCAGCAAAGATAATCAAGGCTGTTTATTAGTCGTTGGTCAAGTCGATGGTGACGCCTCGATTGTGACAGGCAGTGAATATATCACCAGTAATGAAGCTTTGTTATGGGCTGTACGCAAAGATAATCCCCACGCATTCATCATCTATAAACCCCATCCTGATGTGGTTGCTGGCAACCGTGAGGGTGAGATATCCTCCAGCTGTTTGCAAGTTTGTGTCGATAAATACGTCACCGACATTAGCTTGACTCAACTTTATCCTTACATTGACGCTTTACACACTATGACCTCTTTAAGCGGCTTCGAAGCCTTACTGAGAAACGTGACTGTGGTGACTTGGGGGCAACCCTTTTATGCTGGATGGGGCCTCACTGAAGATAAATACCCCCCTAAAGATAGGCTCCGCCCACTAAGCCTGCCCATATTGGTGTATATCAGTGTGGTCTTATATCCCACCTATATCGATTGGGATACCAGATTGAGGATCAGCCCAGAGCAGTTAATTACTAAAATGGCAAAAAATAAAGTTGATTTAAAAAATCAGCAATCTTATTGGCAACGTTGGCAACTAAAACTAAGCTATTTGCTTGAAACCCTACGCAACACATAGGACGTTATGAAAATTTTGCTGTTACAAGGCCCCTTAGGTTCATTTTTTCAGGTGCTGGGAAATCAACTCATCCAACAACAACATACTGTTTACAAAATTGATTTTAATGGTGGCGATCAATCTTGGCCCATCAAAGGCCACAATCAAGCTTTTCAAGGCCAACGCCATGATTGGCAAGAATACTTACATCAGCATATAGCATTATGGTCTATTGACATGATTATTTGTTTTGGTGATTGCCGATTTTATCATCGTCAAGCCGCATTACTTTGCCAAAAACTCAAGCTCGCATTCTGGGTATTGGAAGAAGGCTATATCAGACCCGATTTCATCACACTTGAAGCGGGCGGCGTTAATGCATACAGCCCTCTGTATCCCATTGCACAGCAATTAAGTGAGCAAGCTTTACCAGAAGAAGTCGACTCAGGATCCGACAACCTCATTATTGGAAAAACCTTCATCAAGCGTGCTTACTTTGCCTCTCGATATCATATTATTCGCGCCTTAAAAACCAAACACTTTACCCACTACATTAATCATCGACCTTGGAATTTACGACAAGAAGCCTTTAGCTGGTTAAAAGGCGGCATCATTAAACTGTTGCAAAAAAGGCCCGATCACCAATTGATGGCGTTGTTGCGCCAAACAACGGCTGACATTTTTTTTGTCCCATTACAGGTCAGTGAAGATTTTCAAATTAGACAACATTCAGATCTCAATAGCGTCATTGATATGATCCACCAAGTCATGAGTTCATTCAGTCAACATGCCCCAAAAAATGCATTACTCGTCTTAAAACATCACCCCATGGACAGAGGTTTTGTCAATTACAAAACGCATATTAATTTACTCATCCAAAAATACCAATTACAGGGACGAGTACACTATGCCTACGAACTCCCCTTACCCCCACTTTACCCATTATTAACCGGTGTGATCACCATCAATAGTACTGTTGGGCTTTCAGCACTGCATCACAATGTGCCGACATGCTGCTTAGGACGCGCACTTTATCACCTAAAAGGATTAACCCATCAGGGTAGCTTAAACGATTTTTGGACAACACAAGCGCCGGTTTCACCCGATCTATATAAGAATTTGCATGCAGCACTGCGTCAATATTCCCAAATAAATGGCAGTTTTTTTAAACAGCAAGAAAGTACCGTCAACATGATCATTGCTCGAATGCTGGCAACACAGTCTATAGCCATACATTCACCCCGATCACTTCTCACAAAAAAAACCATTAATGTTTAACGAATAGAGACTCAATGCCCTTAGATATATAGCCTCACACTATGGCATATGCCGACATCAAACAGTTAAATCCATACTTTAAAAAGAGACTACGCTGCTTGCTCGTCAATAATAACCCAGCCTTTCCCTGCTTTAATCACTCATCGAACATCACCAACCAACTCATTGAATTTAAAGTGGTTTACATCATAAAAACCCCTTTAATCACCTCTTGACCTCCCTCAAAAATATTCACGCCCTTAAAAACTCATGCCCTTAACAATCACGGCCTCAGCTTGCTTATTGATCCCCATTACATTCCGACGCCCTTCGACAAAGAACCAACCATTCTCATATCAAGAGTCAATAGTCAGGGCAACCGCATGAGTGATTAACTTTTATTTAGCATCTATGCTAACTTGACCAATAACCATCTTGTTTTTACAAGCAAAAGCATTAATCATATGCAATGTAGAGCGGCGATAATCTCTGTCATATGAGCCTCTAAGTGTCTTACCGTCTATCGCGATAATGTGAGTATAAAATCACACATTGAAATTTCGGTCAAATTCAACTTTTTTGTACAAAAAATACTCACACCCTGTTCCTGACATAGCCCCCATTCACCGCCCTAAAAAATAACAGTCAATAGCTAAGCCTTTCCTAATAAAATAACGCACCTCATACTCGAAAAATAATAAAATATTAGTTAATTGAAACTAGTATAAAACAATGATTAACATTCATATTATTTGACAAAATTAAACTAATTAATTAATCCAACACATTGAATACCAATATAAGTATCCTTTTAAAAAAACAAGAATAGACATTACCAATACAACTTGATATGTTTTTAATAGAAATGGTATTAATATAAAGTACAAATAAAATACACCTTGCCCAACATTACCCTAACTATGAGTTAGGGTCATTCTGGATAATATAAGATTGTATTTTCAACTTTAGTTTTAATTTAAATCACTCTAACTAAGGTTAAAATAAAAGTGAGTATCAATAGCATAAAATAAACATAATCAATTGCTATATATCAATATTATATAATTCATGCCTATATCGATTTATCAGTATCACTTGAACAGCACTCTAGAAGCTGAAATCTAGTGCGGTAGCTATATCTATTATTTTATATATATCAACTGTTAGAACAAGTCCTATCATGTAACACTAAGTTTAATGAGATAATAATAAAATAAGTCCTCACATATTTAAACTAACACTTTAAGCTTACTTATATTAGGTTAATACAAAATAACTAATTATTTAAAATTGAATTTATCTTCTGTCATTTATCGAATACCCGTAAAAATAAGTTTAGAACAAGAATAGTAACCGTGAGAGAAAATATACAGCATAAATTAATGCTAAATTACCATTAGGGATAAGTTATGAAAATTGAAACCATCTCCGTTATTGGCTTAGGCTATATTGGCTTACCAACCGCAGCAGTCATTGCCAATAATGGTATTCGAGTGAAAGGTATTGATATCAATCAAACTACCGTTAATACCATAAATCAAGGTAAAATTCATATTATTGAGCCTGGACTTGAGACATTAGTTAAACATGTCGTCACAGATGGATATTTAAGTGCTCACACTCAAACTCAAGCCGCCGATGCCTTTATCATTGCCGTCCCAACCCCCTTTATTGGAGATAATCACCAACCTGATTTAACTTATATAGAAACAGCAGCCAACGCCCTTGCCCCCCAACTCAAAAAAGGAAATTTAGTCGTTCTAGAGTCAACATCTCCTATCGGTGCCACTGAAAAAATGGCAGCATGGCTTCAAGCTGCAAGACCCGATCTTAGTTTCCCACACACCTGTATGAAAGAAGACACTCCAGATGTACTCATTGCTCACTGTCCTGAAAGAGTACTACCCGGACAAGTGATCCGTGAACTCGTTGAAAACGATCGCATCATAGGCGGAATGGATAATGCCAGTACCCAAGCAGCCACAGCTTTATATCAAACATTTGTTAAGCAAGGTCAATGCATCGCAACAAACGCCCGTACAGCAGAAATGGCCAAACTCACTGAAAATGCTAGCCGTGATGTACAAATTGCTTTTGCCAATGAATTGTCCATGATCTGCGATAAGCAAGATATCGATGTATGGGAGCTCATTAAACTCGCTAACTTACACCCAAGAGTCAATATTCTTCAGCCTGGAGCTGGTGTGGGTGGTCATTGTATTGCAGTCGACCCATGGTTTATCGTCAACCAAAACCCCGATGAAGCAAAGCTCATTCATCAAGCCAGAAAAACCAATGAACTCAAGCCTAAATGGGTAATCAACAAAATTGAAGAGGCATGTAAAAGTATAGATAATCCCACTATAGCCTGCTTAGGCTTATCCTTTAAACCCGATATCGATGATTTACGTGAAAGCCCAGCATTGAATATTACTCAAGCATTGGCATTAAAAGGCTATAAAGTTCTTGCCGTTGAGCCACATATCCAAAACCTGCCCGAAAAGTTCAATAGTCTAGAAAACATTCAACTTGTCAGTCTTGAGACTGCATTAGAAAAAGCAGACGTCATTACTGTTCTCGTAAAACATAAAGCCTTCATTCGTTACCCTTTTGAGCAAGAAAATGTGCTCGACTTTGTAAACATTTAGCTAGTGTTATATTCATAAAAATTTAAACTAAAAATATAAACAGATGGTTATATTAACATGAAACAAAGTAATACTAAACGTAGAGATATCATTGAATTTCAATTTGCTAAAAAAGAAATGGATTAACCTGAATATTCAAATTCATCGAGCATATAGTAAAGAGTCACTTGTAGCTTTTCTATTGCTTAAAAAGTATTTTCAGCCCGCTATTCCTGTTAAAGGTTGTAATAAACGATATATTACTTAGTATTTAAATTTCAACAGGATTTAACTTTCTTAACCTTAGAGATATTACTTTATTCATAGGTGATAGACGGGCCTTTATTCAAATAAAACTTTAATTCATTTTATTAGGAAATTTTAATTCATTTTATTAGGAAATAGAGAATAATGTTATTTAACAGCCAGTTTGAATTAAATGCAGGAAGCTATTGCGTACACGTGCAGTTTGACAGTCATGAGGAAAAAGAAAAAGCCCTAGTGTTACAGTATTCGGGATATGACAGGATCCATGGATTTGTATCAAACAATCGACTGAGGTTATCAAAGCAATATGGGGCATTTGACTATATCACGACTAAAGAGGGGAGCTCTTTCTATTCAGCCCTGCTAAAGCTTGATGAACATGCCGTACTGGAGCTTTCGGTATCGGAATGGAAAGGAAGTGGAAATATTAAGTCCATTGATGTCATACCATTAACGAATGCCTCTTCTATCAGTGCACATACAAGGAGAAAAGCAAAGCTCTCTGAACGCTTGCTTTTGGAAAATAAAGATCTCGAATTACAAAACTTAAAACTGTTAAACGCCATGAACAGTTTAAAGTCGACTCTGTCATATCAGTTAGGTAACTACTTGGTTACAACGCCAAAAAAACCACTTAACATGCTGAAAATTCCATTTAGAATTAAGAAGATATATCGTAATTTTAAATCTACAAAATTAAAAGAAGACGGAGGTAGCAGTGAATGGTTTGATATTGACATGTTACCTGCTAAAATCTATCAGCTTAACGACAAGGAAGAACTGCAAATAGATATTGACATTCGAGTGGGTATAGGTGAAAAAAAGAAAGCGGCCTTAATCCAATTTCAATTTGATTCAATAGCAGCCAATGCAGTCACAGCCAAACAGCTAGGCATGTCATATTCTGAGAAAGTCGGGCTTTATAAATATTTAAATACTGGAACAGACTCGTTAAATTCGGTAAAAATCCGTACCCCCGACTCTGCCTCCGAGGTAAAAGTGTCAACCTTATCTTGGTACTCCAATGGGAAAATTAGAGCAAGATTAATTGCCAATAATCATAACCCAAAGTTGACAAAACTTGGCGTAACAATAAAGACATTGTCTCAGGAACTTGCTGCTGCCGACGATTGGAAACAAAAAACACTGTCCTTGAATTGCGATGATAAAACTAAGGCCGCTACCTTATATGACTATTCTGCTGACTTGGCACGGAGTCAACGGCTGAAAGTGCTTAATTTCTTTATCGATCACTACCCTTGCTCTACATTATTAGCTAAAAACATGCGTCAATTAACCGATTTTGGTGATTTTGAGCTACTCAATAAAGCCCTCACTCACATCACTGCTGCCGATAAAATGACATATAAAAAACAAGTCAACTCGGCAATCGGTTATTTAAACTTACAGAAACGTCTTCCCGTTATTCCCACACTCTTAACTTCAAATACGGGTGAAAAAAATAACCATTCTCCTATTGCATTTGTATTGCATTGTTCTTTGCCATTTCACAGTAATGGTTACGCAACACGATCCCATGAATTGATCAAAGCAATATCAAAAAATGAAAAAGTGACCGTCTATACTCGTCCAGGTTATCCCTGCGATGTGCTTCAAGATCAAAGTGAATTCTTATCAAGTACAGTAGATGGGATCGAGTACAAGAATATAGGTGGTGCAGATTATTATCTTGACCCGTTAGATGAATATATCAAAAAAGCCTCAGAAGTGTTGATATCACAATTTATTAAGGACCGACCCCAAGCCGTTGTGGCGGCCTCCTCTTTCTATAATGCTTTACCTGCTTTAATCGCCGCTAGATCTTTGGCAATCCCCTTCATCTATGAGGTTCGAGGTTTATGGGAGATCACGCGAGCTTCAGCGATACCAGATTGGAAAAAAAGTGACCGTTTTAAATTAGAATCTCAACTAGAAGCTTATGTCGCAAAACATGCTGATTCAGTCATTACGATCACCGAAGGTTTGAAAAATGAGCTTGTCAATAGAGGGGTGGATAAATCAAGAATTTCAATTGTGCCAAATGCCATTAACAAAGAGCAGTTCAACTTTACCCAACAAAAAGAAAAAAAGAAGATCGTTATTGGGTATGTCGGCTCCATTGTGGAGTACGAAGGTTTAGACGACTTAATTTTTGCCTTAGAAAGCGTCTATAAAAAAGGCAAAAATTTTGAACTGATCATCGCAGGTGACGGCCCTTACCTATCACAGCTAACAGAAATTGTGAAAAACTCTACCATTTCCACTAAAGTACGTTTATTAGGAAGGATCCCCCATGAAGAAGTAGATCAACTTCTGAAAACAATCGATATCACTCCCTTCCCTCGTAAAAGCATAGAAGTTTGTGAATTAGTGTCCCCACTAAAACCATTTGAATCTATGCTATCAGGTAAAGTCATCCTCGCAAGCAATGTTAAAGCATTAAAAGAAGTGATCGATGGACGTAACGGCTTACTCTTTGAAAAAGGCTCAATTAAAGACCTTACCGCTAAATTAGAAGAGTTAATCGATTCAGTTGATTTGCGAAAATCATTGTCTGAATATGCACGAGATTGGGTATTGAAAAATCGACTTTGGTCAGTTGTGACTGAACAATACTCAACAGTACTCAACAGTACTCACGGAAGCATCGCACAAGAAAAAAGGACAACTAATGAGCTTAGAGTCCTTATTTATGGTGATGTCGATATTAACTACACCGACGGCTCCTCGATATGGGCTGTGTCTACAGTCGATGTATTCTCTCAATGTGAGCAAACAAAAGTCGATTTCTTACTGAAGTCAGATAATCTCAATTCGCTAGTTCTACAACAAATTAACCAAGTAGATAAAGATGTCAAAATAATTCAACCTTCTCAGCACGGAATTAAGGACAGGCTCTCCCCATCCAATGCTATTAACCTCATTTGTGAGTTAATGCAAAAAAATGACTACGATGCGGTGATATTAAGAGGCGCTGAAATCAATAAACTTGCCTTGGGGCATCCAGAACTCGCTGGGATCACATGGGTATACCCTGTCGAAATATTTCAAAAAGAACGCAATGAAGTCACCTTGGAAGACAGAGCAATTCTTCAAAATGCTGTCAAAATTCTTTGTCAATCTGAGTTCATTAAAAATGATCTTATCGCTCAATTTAATGTTGATAAAAATAAGATTATTGATCTACCTCCTATGGTTCCTGATTCAATTAATAAATATAAGCGAACTTCATCCGGTAAAACCCAACGAATTGTTTATGCGGGTAAATTTGATCCATTATGGGCCACAGAAGAGATGTTAATCACATTTCAAGCAATCCGTGAAAAGTTAAAGCATATAGAATTACATGTATACGGTAATAAATTTAATGATAAATCAGAAGATAAATCATTCACCAAAAGAGTAACGCAGCTACTCAATAGAAGAGGAGTCATTTGGCATAAAGGCGTCAGTCGAGATAAAGTGCTGAGTGAATTACCAGAATATGATTTAGCATGGGCATGGCGCTCTCCCAACTTAGATATGCATACTCATGAAATTTCTACAAAATTTCTAGAGTACTCCAGTAAAGGACTGCCTATTTTATGCGTTCCGGGTAAAGCTTACATTGCAAACTTAGGTGAGGATTACCCACTATACGTGGAACAAGAAAGTCATCTGGTTGATAAAATAATTTCAGTACTATCTAATAAGTCATTGTTAAATAAAGCTTCTGAAATGACCTATCTTTCATCTAACCAATTCTTTTATAGCACAGTGGTTAAACAAAGCTTAACACCCGCCATCAATGCAATATTAAGCCAGTATAAAGAAAAAACATGCCTAATTGCAGGCCATGATTTAAAGTTTGTTCGAAAATATATTGAATTATCAAGACAGCAAGGCTACAAAGTTAACGTTGATAAGTGGCTTGGTCACAATAAACATAATGAATTAGACAGTGCAAGAAAATTAGTCGCATCCGATTCTATTTATTGCGAATGGATGCTAGAAAATGCTGTATGGTATTCAAAAAATAAACTTAAACATCAAAACCTTACAGTTAGATTTCATCGGCAAGAAATTGAAACAACCTACCCAGAGAAAGTGATCATCAACAATGTCAATCAAGTGCATTTCATCGCCCCATTAGTGATGAGGGATGCAAGAAAGCTATTTTGGAACGAAAGAGCTGTAGGGGTATTAAGAGAGAACTATATAGACTCTGATGCATTAAATAAGCCTAAATTTACCAATGCAAAGTTTACCCTAGGTATTGTAGGTATCGTTCCTAAAATGAAACGCATTGATAAAGCATTAGATCTACTAGAAGCCTTAAGAAAAAAGGATGATCGTTATACTCTTAGAATCAAAGGTAAGCTCCCCAATGACTATCATTGGATGAAGTCTCGCAAAAATGAAATGAACTATTTTGATAAACAATTTCAGCGCATTGAAGCCTCTGAGTACTTAAGAGGGGCAGTTTTATTTGATGGTCATGGCAATGATATGGATCATTGGTTCAGGAATATTGGTTATTTACTCTCATTCAGTGATTTCGAAGGTTGTCACCTATCGGCAATGGAGGCTATGGGAAGTGGAGCGATCCCGTTAATATCTAACTGGAAAGGAGCGGACGAAATATACCCTAAAAAATATATATTTAAAGACATAGGCAGCATTTGTCACTTCTTAAAAAAATGTAAGTCAGATCATCAAGTCAAACATAATATGAAATATGTCAAAGATGCCTCCACTAGATGGGCTCTGAATCCTTCAATGACAATTTTTGAATCAGATAATGCTTTATTAGAATCATAAGAATGTCTAAATGGGCTTTAGATCAGGGCAACCGCATGAACGTTTTACGAGCAGGTTTTAAGTATTTTTAATGCGTGATCTGTATGGTAATCATCCTAACCAATATATTTACTGCCAAGCTTTGTATAATAACCGAACGTTACGGGTTATATTCACCCACTCATGCGGTCACCCTCGGCTTTAGATCGTCTTGATTTAGCCTGTGATGCTGAATCTTATATACGTAGGTTAATTATGGCTAATAGAGAAGCTAACAAGGGTCTAAAATTTTCTGGCCCTGACTCATTCGCTTGTTATCAAGTACAAGAGTTTACTGATGACTCTTCTTGGACTTTAACGATTGAGTTTATCAATTTAAGTAAAAAAGGAACCGTTAACTTTTTCTTTGGCGAGCGAGGAACTCGATATCAGGGCTTTGTATGCATTAAAAATAAGATTTATTACAAGTTATTGGGAGGGGAATATATTGGTGGTCTACCTTACAATCACAATCATTTAATTCGATTAGTTGTGACCTATAAATCAGGCACTTGGGTATTTGCTATAGATGATAGAGAGTTATCTTGCTTTGCTAAACAACATGTTAAATTCAATGCGATAGGCAGTGGCTTTGCCGGATTTGAACACGAAGGTGAAACTAACATTTATTTTGTAAAAATCGCAAGTTTAAATAAAGAGACGTTAGAGTATATTGATATTGCTCAATGGGATCTCATTGAAAATAAAGGGTGTATCGCCTTTGATAAGTCGGGAAAGCAGCTTCATGCACTGCTCGTAAATACGATGTGGATTACTCAAGAAACAATGACCACCACCGTACCTAACCGAAATGAAAAAGCACTTTGGAAGCCTTACACACACACAAAACCAAAAAAGAACTATGACTTCTTAAACTTAGCTATTGAGAAGCCTGCTAATAATGGCATTTACAGTATGCTAAAACCAGATCTCACCCAATCTAATGCTGAAAAAGGGAAAAAACTACTTTTAGGCATATATTCATTTAATCGTTTTGATGACGTACAACTTCCCTTAGCGCTTAATTGGAATGAAGATCCTTATAACAACAGAAGTTGGCAATGGCAATTTCAGCAATTGGCCTGTTCTGTTGGTCTGATGGCTGCGAGTCATATGACAGGTGATAACACATACAATGATAAACTAGAAGAAATCCTACTTAGTTGGTATCGTAAAAGCTACTGCCCTAAACCACCTTCAGTAATGTCTTGGCATGATCACACGACAGCATTGAGGCTGCGAAGTCTCATTTTTAGTTGGGAATACTTAAGGTTGACTAAGAAGGGAATTTCGATTTTATGTGCTAATGCACTGTTAAATATGATTGAATCCCATTGCATTATACTGAGCGATGATAGCTTTTACAGCAAACATACTAACCATGGATTTGATCAAAGTCTGTTTCTTTACTTAGCATCGATTACTTTTCCTGAATTTGAACATGCTTCGACTTGGAAAAATCTGGCATTTGACAGACTGCTCAGTGAAATCAGCATTGCATTCACATCAGAAGGAATGCATGTTGAAAATAGTCCTAGCTACCAAGTGGAGATGCTTAAAAGAGTTCAGTCCACATTGAAACTGTTTAGTCGTTTGGGCCAGCAACAATTTTCTCACTTCGATAAATTAGTAAATTCCGCACTAAAAGTACTGGCGATTCTAATGCGGCCCGATAGACAACTGCCTCTTTTAGGTGATACTGATTTAGGAACTACAGTCCCATCATTTAAAGGATATGAAAATTACCCTAACTATCAATTTTTCCAGGAGACTTATCAAAGTACTTCTTCTGAGTTAACGAGCGACTTCACTCCCTTGATTGTATTACCAGAGAGTGGGTATGCCGTGTATAGAGCAGGAGAGCAAGGTTCAAGTAAAAGCTCAGAGCTCACCCATATTATCTTTAAATGTGGATTTTTAAGTACGTATCACAGGCATGATGACGATCTCAATATTCTTATTTACGCATTAGGTGAAGACTGGTTAATTGATGGCGGCATTTATCAATATGATGAAAAAAACAAATATCGCCACTACCTAAGATCAGCTAAGGCCCATAATGTCCCTCTTATTGAAAATTGTGTTGTTTCAAGAAAAATCAATCATTTAAATCGTTCTAAAATTGTCAGCTTCAATACAGAAAATAATGACATCTGGGTTGAAGGAGAAAGCTTTATTCATGAAGGGGTAAAAATCTCTAGGAAGATAGAGTTCGTTGAATTCAACCAGATAGTAATTTCAGATTCGGTTGACTTTCTGAGAAATTCAATGAGTTTTTACACTATAATGTTTCACCTACCGATAAATAAAACCATTATTGTACAAAATAATGAAGTAATGATTTCTTCACCTTCAGGTCACAAAATGACTATGCTATTTACTGGGGATTTTGATGCTATTATTGAGGTTTTTAGCGGTCAGAGTGAGCCTGAAATCCTTGGCTGGCAATCACTCAGATTCAGGGATTTACAAGCGGTACATTCTATTCGATGCCGCATACATCCAAAAGGCGAAGACTACCGTTCTTCGGTGAATATAAAAATACACCCGAAATCTCAACAATAAACTGCTCTTGTTTAGCAATGAAGCATTAATGAGAGCTCAAGCGGTTAAATATCACCTATAAAAAAAGCCCTTAAAGACCCAAAAGCGGATGAAATCGCTCGACAAACCTTTATTCTGAATAATGCAAAATTATCAAGAAGAAGGAAAGAATATTGTTTATCTTAATGAAAGTGGCTTTGCTCAATCGATGCTTCGTACAGATGGTTATGATCCTAGGCAGTACTTTCGGACACTCGGCTAAGTGAGTAAAATCACTAACCGAGGTATAATATGATGACAAAGAAAATACGCAAAATACACACAGATGAGTTCAAGAAA
>NZ_JAKIKS010000076.1 GCF_023284005.1 Shewanella surugensis | reverse complement strand
GGTAAGGTGTTCGATCAGGGTCATTGGGTTACCTCTCAGAAAGTGAGGTGCGATTAGATCACAGTAATTCAGCAGATTCAATCTTTGTTAACAAAGTGCGATCCCGCCCTGGGAGGAATAGGGGGACTCGTTCGTACGAGGTTTTATTTATCACAAGGTTCCAGTTTGGTTGCCAGTTAAATATCCCTATTTATCATTTTAAGTATTTTATACTGTAAAACCTTACTCAGTGATGAGTTTAAGTTTATGAATATTGCCCTCCTTATCTGAAACTAAGGCGGAATGAATTTGGCTGTAAGTATGATGAGTCGACACTTTTATACTTTTCAGTACAAGAATACAAGAATACAAGAATATAAGAATATAAGAATATAAGAATATAAGAATATAAGAATATAAGAATATAGGAATATAAGAATATAATAAAGAGTTCCATTCTGAAAAGTGGCATATTGGTTAAAGTTATCACTTATTAATAATCGTTTTTAGTTTCATATATCAAGATAGGTTAATATGTTTTTCTTGAATAAAAGTATCCGTTAGTAACTGTATTTAAACATTTACATTTCCATCTCTTGGTTTTGAATGAATTATTTTGGTGATTTTTTTTACTTTGTTAAATATTGAACTACTCTTATTTTGGCTTTGGACTTATTTCAGCTTTATTTATCTGGAAAAACATATTTTAGATTAACAATGCCATTCTTGTTATTCGCTTGTTTATCAATATGAAATATGCCGAATAAAGCCATGTATGATCGATAATTTATTCAACTTGTTAGCTTTGGTGTTTAGTTTTACCAAGGTTAAATAATCAATGGAAATGATAAAATGATCCAAGAATATTTAAGTTTTAGTGACTTACAAGGTTTAGACTCTTCGCCTAGTTCAGTACGTGAGGCATTTAAAGAACGTTTTAATAATGTCACACCAGATGGTATAGCATTAAATCATGAAACTTATTATGATGCTGTAAAACCACCTATTACCGAACAATATGGACATTTTTGTTATAAAGATCTTGGTATTGTTGACTATTCTCGCGGTGAAGAAGAACCTGCTCAGCAGGCGATTATTGGCTCAAATACAGCTTATAACCGTGGTGATACAGAAGCTGAAATATCACTTCAAGTCACGGGTAGTTGGGCAGAAACAACAGGGTGGAACTCCTCTATTACAACGGGGTTATCTTTCTCTCAGTCTTTTGGTTTGGAAGGCGTGTTTGAAACAGGTATGGAGTTTTCTGTGGATGTCACTGCAGGGGTATCGGGCGAAGAGTCTATAAGCAAATCAAGTACTGCAACTGTTACTGTAAAAGTTCCACCACATTCTAGAGTTAAAGTCGAAATGGTTGCAACAATGAAAAAGGAAAAACTACACTTTTCAGCGCCTATTGCAGTTAAAGGTTCTTTTGGTGCAAACTTTCCAGACAGAGTTGATGGTCATTATTTTTGGTTTTTAGATGCAAGAACCGTTTTGAATAAAATCTCTGGTGAAATAAATGGCGTTATTGAAGGCACAGCAGCTTTTGATGTTCATACTGACATTGGACAAGCAGAACCGATTGGATGATATTCGTCGGTGATTTTTAACGCCAGTTTTTTATAAGTGCCTATTATGGAATAAAGACTGACCATGATAGGCATGACTGTTGTTGGACTCTATTGGTATCATGGCTGAATGTGTTATCAAACACGTATGTTGTTAATCCATTCCCATAAAAGATCCTGTTGGATCTCCTTATCTTTGGCCCTCTTGCTCAACCCTGACGCCTAACGTCCCTAAGCTTTCAAATGAAAGCTGATGACATTTTGTATTTAACCTGATTTCTAACTTGGTTAAGTGTGTTTGGATTACATTGGTTCAGTTGTATCAATTGCCTGCAGCAGACTAAGGTCGTGAGTTCCCACTCATACTGGGGCTGTAATCACTAACTTTATTTGTATAAAGTTATCTGGTTTGAATCGTTCATATCTATTTTAGTCAATTGCTTGTCGCAGGCTAAGGTCGTGAATTCCCATCCACACTGGGCCAAGGGGGATTAACAGCAATCCCCCTTGGAACCCTGTGCCGCCCCTAGCGGAGCAAAGCGCTTTATCCTTTCAAAGGAAAAGAATAGCTATCGCCTCATATTCGCCGTCGGTGGCTCAACTAAGGCTATTTCGGCACTGATGTGAAGGGATTCACAAATGCAGTGTTAACATGGATGTTAAGGAACTGCCATGCCTCAATTACACTATTTTTTATTGAATTATCTCAGCTACTCCGATGGGGAGCTTAAAGCACAAGCCAGTGTGTTGCTTCGATTTAAGTTGATTGAATGAAAGATATAAATAAAAACTGTGGGTTAGGATTATGATTTTAGCTGGATTTAGTCAAAATAGGGGATGTTCTAGGAGGAAGGAGTATTGGGCGTATGAGCAGTAATAATCTTGGTTTTTTAATCCCATGATGGTTTAATTTATCACTGCTTGCGGCGTAGAATTTTGACTTTGGAGTAACTTAGATCCTCCTCTTCGCGTAGCGAATTTGAGCCTAAGTAAAAAGCATTAGCGTGGGGGAGTTGATTCTTATTGAGATGAATTACTAGTCATTGGATTTTACAGTGGTTGAATTTGTATTCAGACAGGTTATTACATATTTAAGCTGTGTTTTAGTTATTATTAATAGTCTTATGGGTTACATTTTTTATTTTCTCTACATTTAACCAATATAAAAGCTTTTGTTTGAGTTTTTCTTTATTGATAGGTTTAGCAATAAAATCATTCATGCCTGCAGCCAAGCATTTTTCCTTGTCGCCCACCATGGAATTTGCCGTTAATGCGATAATTGGAATTTGTTTAATCGAAAGATTACGAATTGTTTCTACTGCAGTATAACCATCCATTATCGGCATCATGCAATCCATTAAACATAAATCAAACTCGACTTGCTGTATTTTATCAACTGCAAGTAAACCATTATCAACAACTTCTACATCACAGCCAAATCTATTCAACATAGCTTTCACTATTTTTTGATTGATATGATTGTCTTCTACGACAAGTATTTTAGTATGACTTATTGGTTTTTCATCAGGCAAAAGATCTTGCTCATGGTGTTGTTTGATTTCTTGTTTCGCTCTACGCTTGGTCACTAATGATAATATGGAGTCGTAAATTTTTGAAGGGCAAATAGGCATAGCAATAACGAGGTCGAATTGCTCTGTATGTTCAAATTTCTGCCTTATATGAGTCAGTTGCAATAGCATTGTAACAGGCAATACTCCTTTTTTTTGCTTGATTTTATCTATGATCATTTGCTGCTCTGTAGCTTCATCATCAGCGACAACATAAAAAATATAACCATCATTATTTGAATTAGCATTCTTCAATAGCGGAATGTTTACAGTATCTGTGACCACTTGATAGCTAAGTTTCCATTGCTGTAATAATTGTTCAATAAGGGATGGTCTGTTATCGTTATTTTGGATGACGATGAATTCTATAGTGTCTAACAAGGTCAATTGTTCAAAGCGTTTTTCTTCACTTGGTCCAATCGGTAAAGGTAATCTAAAGCTAAATTCACTGCCTTGTTGTAATTTTGATTTAACGATAATTTTCCCCCCCATTAGTTTAGCAAGTTGCTGACTAATGTTTAGACCCAGTCCGGTACCCCCGTAATTTTTTGTTGTTGATGAGTCAGATTGTTCAAATTTATCAAAAATAATAGCTAATTTATTTGCAGGTATTCCTATGCCACTATCTGAAACAGAAAAGTGAAAATATTCAAAGGTAGTGGAAATATTTTTAACGGGTTGTCCTTTTTTGAGGGATAAGGTTATGCTCCCTTCTTGGGTGAATTTAATCGCATTACTTAATAAATTTAACAATATTTGTCTAATTCTTAATTCATCTCCAATAACAAATATTTCAACATTTTGGTCAATATCAAAATGAAATTCACATGAAGAATCGACAAAATGCTTCGTAAAAGAACTAGACACATCTAACATCATTTGATGTAAGTTAAATTCATCGGGATCTAAAATAATTTTTCCCGCTTCAATTTTAGAAATATCAAGAATATCATTAATAAGTTTGAGTAAGTTTTCACCGCCTTCATTGAGTAATCTCAAATACAGCTGTTGTTGATTATCCAATTTTGTATCGGCTAACACTTGGGCAATGCCTAATATACCATTTAAGGGGGTTCTAATTTCGTGGCTCATATTCGCTAAAAAATCTGACTTCACGCGGGATGCTCTCTCTGCGACTTGTTGTGATTTTTCAACTTGATGTAAGTATGCCAATGCTTGATATTTATTCGCTAAAGGAGCTAGAAACGAGTCAAGTCTTGGCATTAATGTATCAGCAAGTTCTTTTGTACAGGTCACCACGAGAACAATATGACATGTATTTCCATTATTGATTGGCAACAAACAAATAGTGTCGTAATGCTTGTTGATGGAAGGGACTAATTCCTGAGGAATACTGATACAGCTCGTTTCACTATTATTGTGAATGTAAAAAAAAGGGTGAGCGCTATCGGTAATGCCCTCTTGTTTAAATTGAGTTTCAATTTGAACAAGAGGGATTAATTTATTCTCTTTGACGGCAAAAGAGGCGGTTGGGTAACAATCAAATTTTTTATGAAAAAAATGAGTCACTTTTTCTGTTACTTTCAAATAACTATCTGTCGCATTAATTGATAAAAGTAATTGACTAAGTTCTTGTTCAGTCTTATATAACTCTTGAGATAATGCTGATTTTATCATCAATGACGATGCCTTAATATTGCTATTGTTTAGTTTGATAATAAAGAAAGAAGCAACAATAAAAAGACCGATCATTAATATTAAAGTGGCTATCACATCATCAACAATATATGCAGTATCAGTGGATAATGTTGATATCAATCTGAAATGGGTAATGCTCTCTTCTAAGGCCCTGAAGTTACCGCCACTTTCATCAGCCGTACGCATGTTTTCATCGATTAAAACTCTCAGCTGTTTAAGGTAATTTTGTGATTGTTGCTGGAGTAGCAGTAAATTTTCTCGATAAGTCAGAATGTTGTCAACAGAAGTCATATTCTTAATTTGTCGCTGCAACTTTCTTTGTTTTGCATAGGCTTTACTTGTTAAGTTTCCAGAGAGTTGCAGTGTCATAGCGACTTTTTCTAAATCTACGAGAATAGGTGTTGACTGCTCAATCGCATCAGTAACGTTGCGAGTTAATGTGTTGGATTGCTTAAGAAGAGAAGTGACATCGATATAAATTTTTATTACTAGCATAACAAAAATGAAAACGATGCCTGATAAAAGTAAAGCTAAACTTTTACTACCTAAATAGTGTGGTTTTTTTAGTAACATTTAGTTGAATACCGGTTTAAATACTTGAATACGGTTATTACCGGTATCGGCAACATATAAATAACCTCTATAATCAATTATAAGTCCATGAATATTTTTAAATTCTCCTGGTTTACTGCCATGCTTCCCAAATGTGAGAATAGAATTAAAATCTTTATCAAACACTTGAACTCGATCATTATGCGCTTCGCCGACATAAATATTATTAAGTTTATCTATTGCTATTCCCGTTGGTTTATCAAATTGACCCTTTTTTTTGCCATATTTACCGTACGCTTCAATTAGATTACCCTTGATGTCATAAAGAATAACTCGGTTGTTACCGAGATCTGAAACCCAGATGTTTCCTTTACTATCGACTTTGGCAGCCTCAGGTCTATTGAGCCCACCAGCAACAGTATTTTTTCCATCAAACAAATAAAGAAATTCCCCTGCCAAACTAAACACATCAATACGATGGTTACCTGCATCAGCGAGAAAGAGTTTATTGTCATAGATAGACATAAATTCTGCTTCTAGTGTTTCTCCAGGTGCTTCACCAAAATCACTAAATGTATTTAAATGGTTATAGTTTTTGTCAAAATGTTGAATATAACCACTGGCATAATCGGCAATATAGATATCACCATTACTAGCCACAGCAATACCTTCAGGTTTATTAAATTGTCCCTCTTTATCACCTTTGCCACCAAATTGGTTGATGTACTCTCCTGTCCGTGTATTAAAAGATTGAATATTAGCATTTACTGCATCAGTCGCTAATAAATGACCTTGATTGCTAAATGCTAAATCTTCGACATATCGAAATTGGCCATTACCACTGCCAGCCTCTCCTATAATGAATACTAATTCAAAAGATTTTGGTTGTTGTGATGCCAGAGAAAAAGAACAAGAAAGACATAGCGCAATAAAAATTAGAATTAACTTTGAAACACTATCCATATTTACCTCCCTGTTAAAAAATTGTCCATATCACATACAGTATAGTTCAGATAATGTGGCTTTCATTGATGATCTAATCGATAAAAATAGATTTTTCATGCCTATTTTTTCACTATTATTTTAAGGCTATGAATAGTTGATCCCTTTAAGATTTTGCCATAGAAGGCTTGACTTATGCTATTTTGATATCGCTCATTCCTAGCAGAGAAATAAATAACAACAGCAAGGGATAGCTGCGCTGGCCTTTAAACACATATGTTGTTAGGACGAGTAGTCTTTCTTGCCCAAGTGTGAGTAGTAACTCACTCGAGGTTCACGGCGTTTCACTAAGCGTGCTCCCAAGCACCCATCATTATTTAATCGAAGCAGCACATTACTTTGGCTTGTTGCTTTCAATCCCCAGCGGAGTATTTCACTTCAATTTTCGATGGACAAAAATATCTATCGCCTCATATTCGCCTCTGATGTTTAGGATTAACAAATGTCGTGGTGACAGGGATGTCAAGGAACGACTGTGGCTCAACTAAGGCTATTTTCGACACTGATGTGAAGGGCCTTTGTTGTTCCAGACAACAATAAGGCATTTCCTATCTCCATATAGGTCAGCTCACAAATGCAGTGATAACATGGATGTTAAGGAACTGCCGTGTCTCAATCACGCAATTTTTTATTGAATCTTAGAAACTGCTCCAATGGGGAAATTCAAAGCACAGGCACAAGCAGTTTGCTGCTTCGATTTAGGGGTGTTTTTAATACAGCAACAACTTCTGTGTTTAAAAGTCAGTCAGCACTTCTCGCTCAAAGTGGCCATCGGTATGACCTTTGCCCTACATTCTATGTTTATCCCAAACGGAGTAAAGATAAAGCGGCTAAGTAAGTGGAAGCACACAAACTAATGACTTTTTAATAGTTGATAATATTTATCAAGGATTTCGATCGATAATAAAAATAGAGCTTATTTGAAATGATTTTAACAAACCTGTATCTAAGTCAACTTAATCATCATAAAATATTTACATTGGCAAAAGATTAATTATAATTAATCTTCGTTAAGTTAAGAGGAAGCAAACCATGAAATACTTAGCTCTTATCCCACTAATTTTAGTGTTATTCAGTACATCAAGTATAGCTGTGCAAACTGATAAAATAGTGAATGTTCAACAACCATTATTGATACAAAGTCAAGGTGATTTAATCATCAATTCTAATACTCAATATACAAAAGGACCATGTCCTGCACCTTTGAGCTGCTGAGGTGAAGGCTTCTAGTCACAATATAGTCTTGTTGGCACAATAAATGAGTCGTTATGCTCAAAAATCAAACCGTGCAGTAAAGCTCATTTAGCCTAACTGCACGTTCAATTATATACCCATCATTCTTCAAGGTGCATGTTTTAACACCTGAAAGTGATCATTAATTCTACTCCCTAAAATATCACCTATTTTGGGAGGTGTTTGGCTAAAGAATTCATCAATTTTGTCTCTAAACTCTTTCGCTGTGGCAAAATAGTTGTTACTTCTGACATGCTCATTCATGACCTTCTACAAATGCTCTATTGGGTTTAAGTTCGGACTATAAGACGGAAGGTAATGAAGCTTGATATTAAGTTTTTTTGCTTTCTTTTTTACCACTTCGGCTCGATGATAATCCGCACCGTCTAAAATTTAATGGATCCGACTATAGTCACCTCTTTAAGCGAGATATACGGACATCGAACTGGCTTTTAGATAAGGATATTGTTTGCTGTAGATCCCCTTTTGGCCCATTTTTTATTACAAGAAGGGATGGGAATTCACGATTTTAGCCAGCTGGCAGCGATTAATACCCATAAGTATACAAGTTGAAAATACTAACCAGTATCTAATTTGTTCAAACGCTAGTTTATGACTTGGCCCACTCTCAATGAGAAGAAGTGTGCACTCACTATGTAGCATTAAGCTTCAGCTTAATACAGACAATATCCCCTGCGTTTATTCAAAGGCCTGCTTATTTATATCAGTTATAGCTAAAGTATAGGTATAAATGTGACAAAATGGATGTTTTGTAGAAGAAAAACAATATATTGCGGGTTAAAATGTGCGCAACGTAAATAATATGAGAATAGATGATGCAAGCACTCACTCTGAGAGAAATAGAGCAAGTTAATGGTGGCAATATGGTCTCTGATTTTGCCACTTATGGTGCGATGGTGGGGGTCGGATTTGCAGTTGGAACGGCGATTGTATCAGCAGCTCCGATTGGAGGGCTGATGGTGATTGGCATTGGTCTTGAAATTGCTCTAGGCGCTGGAATTGGTGCTGGAATTGGCTATTCTTTTGAGCAACTGTTTTGAGACAATATTAAGTGGCTCACTCACTGCCTCGAGGCTGGCTGTTGAGGCTAGGTGATCTGAACGATCACCTGCCTTCCTTTGAAGACGGGTGATCGTTGATGAAAAAGCGATGTTATGCGTGGTATGACAATACCAATCGTTAAGAGAATAACTTCTCTTCCAACCTTCTGCCTTTTAGCAAAGACTTGTATTGCCAGCCTTGTTCTGAAAATAAGGTGAATAAGGCGATTTCAATATTGGCTTTATCATGTTGAATGATGAATTCATTATCTTGTTTTTGCTCGACGGTGATGATGTCACTCATGGCGGAAATGGACGCAACGAGCACCTCAACCTCACATTGACTCATGGTGAGTGTGAGATAGTTTTGCTGCTGGCTATCATTCATTGAGACTGATTGGCTGAGCTGACCGTTATCAAGGTAAAGCACTTGATCGCAGAGTTTCTCAAGTTCATCGAGATTGTGAGAACTGATCACGAAGGTGGTATTTTTTGATTGTGATTTGACTAAATGCCTGATGACTTTCGCGTTAGCGGGATCGAGTCCTGCGGTGGGCTCATCGAGTAACACCAGTTCAGGAGAGCCAATTAAGGCTTGGGCAATCGATACCCGTTTTCCCATACCATGGCTTAATGCTGTTGGCTTTTGGTTGCAGTTATCGACAAGACCGACTAAATCAAGCACTCGCAAGGCTTCTTGCTCTGCATCTTGGTTTGAAAACCCTTGCAAGCGGGCGAATAAACTCAGTTGAGTCATAATGGTTAAGTTAGGATCCAAGCTAGCATCTTGCGGTAAGGATGCGACTTTACCTAAGAGTGCTTGGCTACCTGGAGGGTGGCCAAAGAGGGTGACTTTACCGCTGCTGGGTTGAATATAGCCACAAAGCAGACTAAAAAGGGTGGTTTTACCGGCACCATTGGGGCCGACTAAGGCAATAGGCTGACCCGCTTCTAAGCTCAGATTAACCTGATTGAGGGCACGTTTACTGGCATAATTTTTGGTTAAATTGTGACAATGGATAAGGCTCATATTGCGCTCCGTTTCATATAAAGACGACCCAGAGTCAGTAATACTAGGGTTTGTAAGAGGGGCATAGGCGCATACATGAAGCTACCTAATCCATGGGTATTGATCATTTGAGAAATTTGTGCGCCGGGTAACACCCATTGCAGTGCGGCAATGACACTAGGATGATCGCTAAAAAAGCTGCTAATAATAAATAGAATGGCCCACAAGAGGATTGCATAAATGGTTGCTTGTTTTGATGAATTGGCATAGAGGGATAATATGCCCATTAATGCCGTGTAAGGCATTAATACGATAATGATATTGATACTGGCGAACACACCAGAGGTTAAGGCGGGTAAAAATAAGCTTGGATCCCTACTCACGCTGAGTAAAATAGTGGCAATCATGGTGATGAGTACCAGTATCGATTGGATCAATAAGCTGCCGCAGAAACGACCGAAATATAAACTGTCTCGACTGGTGCGTAGGGTCAAAAAGCGGAAACTGCCACGGCTTTTATCGGAAGCAAACTGATCGGCTGCCACTGAAATACTAAAGAGTGGGAAAATAAACAAAGCGATCACCCAAAAAATAGCCATTTCGGCGACTTTCCAACTAAAAAGTTGATTTAATGAGTTTTCACCAAATAAATTGACGAGTAATTGCCTAAAACTGGGATCAAGTAAATACTCCGATGCGTCTTTAATGGGATAAAGTAAAATCAGTAGCCACACTAAGGCAAATGCGGCAATGGCGATTAAGCCTCTGGTATTGAAGAGGATTTTTTTCACTTCAAATGAGGCAATTATGACGGTATTTTGCAACTGGCTGGGGGCGGAGTTATTCAAGATGCGACTCTCTTCTTTTGTTCGTTAATAACATTATACGACCTGTTAATCTTGTGGGTATTTAAGTCACAATGGCAGATTAATCGAGTAAATCCGCCAAGGCGATTTTCAGTCTGTCGACGTCTTGTTCCAGTAAATTAACCCGTTCGAGTAACTGATTGTAATCAACTTTATTGCCTTGATGAGAGGCAGGCTCTGCGGGATGTGAATCTGCACGTGGAGGTGTGGTGGCTAAATGGGATTGCCCACTTGTTTGTCCTCTTTCTTGATGAGTGCTTTGATGAACAGGGGTAAAACATTCATCGAAGCGAGCTTCACGCTTTCCGGGCTCTTTTGGTAAAATAGTGACTAAAGGCGTTATTTGTGAGGCGAGGCTTTTTAATTCATTATCGACTTCATTGACATCAACAAAGGCGTGGAGCCTGTTACTTCGCGTTCTCAGCTCTCCAGGGGTTTGAGGACCCCGCAGGAATAATAAACAGAGAATGGCGACTTGGGCCGAGTTGAGCTGTAAATCACTGAACTCGGTATTACAGAAGCGATGTTTATATTTAACCACCCGACTGCCAAATCCAGATTGTTCTGAAATGACGCGCTTCTTGGCTAAGCTGTTTAGTCCAGCTTGGGTTTCTTGCTCACTGAGAGAGAGAACTGGCTCACGGCTGGACTTTTGATTACAGCCTAAGGTGAGCGAGTTTAACGACAGCGGGTACTGCTCGGGAGTGGTGATTTCTTTTTCTAAGAGCACTCCTATGATCCTTGCTTCTAGTGGCGTGAGTTCCATACTCTGCTCCTTTGTGTCATATCGGGTATAGCTTGTTATAGCAGAGCGGAGAATGAAATCCTAGACAGAATAAGCCATCTGGTGTTTTTGTGTGCTTTATTGTGTTATTAGGAGGGATAATAAGTTGAGGCGGCGTCGAGCGAATGTTGCTCGGCATTGTGCAGATTGAGAGCACAACGCCGATCATGGAGTCTATTATTTATTGAAGACTCGGATCCCATCACTGTCGATAGTGATCTCTTGCTGTTTATACAGCGAACCAATGCTTTTCTTGAAGGCCTTTTTACTCATGGATAATTGTGCATAAATAACTTCAGCTTGGGTTTTATCTGTGAGTGGCAGAAAACCGTTAGCTTGATTTAACTTGAATAAAATGGTGGTGGCATGTTTGTCTAATTCAGCCTTAATGCCTTTTTGTAGAATTAAATCAATTTTACCATCGCTGCGAACGTGTTTAACAAAACCTTTTAGTTTTTGTCCAAATTTTAATTGGCGAAACACTTCATTGTTATAAATCACGCCCCAATGGGCATTATTGACGATGGCTTTGTAACCCAGATCCGTGGTGCCTCCGATGATAAGGTTAACTTCTTCTCCTGTCGTGTACTGAGGTTCATCACGATCAAGAAATTTATCAATTCTTGATGAAGCGACAATGCGTTCATCAACAGCACTTTGATAAATATGTACTAAATAAGAGCGATCGGCTTCTATTTCTTTATGTTGTTCGCCAAAAGGTAACAAAAGATCTTTTTCTAATCCCCAATCGAGAAAGGCACCAAATTGTCCAACTTCAACGGCTTTTAGGTAGGCGAATTGACCGACTTCAGCTTTAGGGCGTTTTGTTGTCGCGATGATCAAATCTTTAGAATCTAAATAAAGAAACACGGACAGTATATCGCCGACTTGACAATCTTCGGGAGTGACCTTGCGCGGAAGCAAAACCTGACCTAACTCTTGTGCATTTAAATAGACGCCAAAATCGACTTTCTTAACGACTTCGAGGTTGCAGGTTTGACCTATTTGGATCATGGTATTCTCAACTCTAAAAAGGGGGGGATATAAAAAGATACAGTTTCTGGAGGCAGAGTATAAAGGAAAAGTAAGGCGTAAGTCATGTTTTAAGCTTGCTTTATTTGGGGTGGCGGGGTTTAATTGCGTTTTTTAAAGGGTGCAATTCACACTGATAATTTTCAAGCTCCTGTGAGCGAGATTTTATGCGTCTTTTTATCAAGTCAGTCACTATAATGTGTGTTACTGCGCTGTTAATGATAAGTCTGTTGGGTGCAGAACCGATGGTGAATGTTTAGAAGTCTCTTTGATGAACATAGGTTCACTGAGGCGCAAGGCCAGTTATCTGTCGATTTTTAGAGTAGATCACTGAATTGAAGTTGGTAATAGTCAGGTTAGAAGAATATGAACAATTGGTCTATTGATGATGCACGTTCGCTGTATAACGTTAATTATTGGAGTCAGAGTCTGTACGGCATTAGCCAAACAGGTGAGGTGACTGTGTCACCGGATGGGGAACATCCTGAATTTAAAATTGGATTAAATGAACTCACCCAAAATTTGGTTAAAGCGGGTGTGGCATTACCGGTTTTAGTGCGGTTTCCACAAATTTTACATCACAGAGTCAATAGTCTGTGTCAGGCGTTTAATCAAGCGATACAAAAATATCAATATGACGCAGATTATTTGCTGGTATACCCCATAAAAGTTAATCAACAGCAAGCTGTAGTTGAAGAAATATTAGCCAGTCAAAAAAGTAAAGAAGTGCCGCAATTAGGCTTGGAAGCGGGCAGTAAACCTGAGCTTATGGCGGTATTGGCCATGGCGCAAAAAGCCAGCTCGGTGATTATTTGTAATGGCTATAAAGATAAAGAATATATTCGACTGGCACTCATTGGTGAAAAGCTGGGACATCAAGTCTATATCGTGCTTGAGAAAATGTCTGAACTTCAAATGGTATTAGCAGAAGCGAAAGATTTAGGTGTTACACCCCGTTTAGGCTTACGGGTACGCTTGGCTTTTCAAGGTAAGGGAAAATGGCAAGCCAGTGGTGGGGAAAAATCTAAGTTTGGTTTATCTGCCGCCCAAGTATTAACCGTGATCAGTGAATTGCAAGCACAAGAAATGTTGCCTTCCTTACAGTTATTGCATTTTCACTTAGGCTCGCAAATTGCTAATATTCGCGATATTAGACAAGGCGTGGGGGAAGCGGGGCGTTTCTATTGCGAATTGATGAAACTGGGCGCTGAGGTGAAGTGTTTCGATGTCGGCGGCGGATTAGCAGTTGATTATGACGGCACCCGGAGCCAAAGTGCTAATTCGATGAATTATGGCTTAACAGAATATGCCAATAACATCGTCAGTGTGCTCACCGATATTTGTAATGAATATGGGCAAACTATGCCGCGTATTATTTCAGAGTCGGGTCGATATTTAACGGCGCATCATGCGGTACTGATTACCGATGTGATTGGTACAGAAGCGTATCATCCAGAAGTCATTGAGCCGCCACATCCAGACTCACCCCAATTACTGCATAACATGTGGGAGTCATGGACTGAGGTCAGTGGTAAAGCCGATCAGCGTGCACTGATTGAAATATTCCATGATTGCCAAAGTGACTTAACCGAAGTGCATTCATTGTTTTCGCTCGGACAAATTGGACTCACTGAGCGCGCATGGGCCGAGCAAGTTAACTTAAGGGTGTGTCATGAACTGCGCGATAACATGAGTACGAAGTACCGTTTTCATCGCCCTATTATTGATGAACTCAATGAGAAACTCGCCGATAAGTTTTTCGTGAATTTTTCCTTGTTTCAATCTTTACCTGATGCATGGGGAATCGATCAAGTTTTCCCTATCTTACCCTTAAGTGGTTTAGAAAAAGCGCCTGAACGTAGAGCCGTTATGCTGGATATTACTTGTGATTCAGACGGGACCGTTGATCAGTATGTGGATGGGCAAGGGATTGAAACCACATTACCCGTGCCCGCATGGAGTGCTGAGAGTCCCTATTTTATGGGGTTTTTCTTAGTCGGCGCTTACCAAGAAATATTGGGTGATATGCATAATTTGTTTGGTGATACTAATTCGGCGGTTGTACGAGTGGATGCAGCGGGCCGAGTCGATATTGAATCTGTATTAGCCGGCGATACCGTGGCCGATGTCTTACGATATGTGAATTTAGACCCGTTATCTTTTATGCAAACCTATGAAGATTTGGTTTATCAGCATATTGATGAAGTCGAGCGTAAGGATATTTTAAAAGAGCTACAGTTAGGCCTTGAAGGTTACACTTACCTTGAAGACTTCTCTTAGCCTTTTTTTATTAGCGTTAACACGTTGAATAAAGACAGGGTGCATTTTATCTTGATGCGTGTCATGAATGGAGTCGGGTAATGTTGCAGTATGTTTTTTGAAGGGTCAGAAAAAAAAATAAAGGTGAGGATGTCTGCACAGGCACCCTCGCTGCGTCAGTTTGAACGTTTTTTCTGGGAACAGATCCTGTCGCATGCTGGCGCTAATATTTTATCTCAGATCAGTAATGATAATTGTGATGCCTATTTACTGAGTGAGTCGAGCTTGTTTGTGTGGGATAAGCAATTTTTGATGCTAACCTGTGGTGATAGCACCTTAATTGAAAGCTTATTGCATTTTATTGAACAAGTTGATGAAGATGCCATTATTCAGCTCCATTACCATCGCAAGAGTGAGTTTATTCCCTATCTACAACGCCATCATTTTATGGATGATCTTAAGCGTATCAATCAAAAGGTGACGGGAAGCGCGTTTCGTGTTGGCCATCTTGACAGTCATCATCAGTATGTGTTTTGTGCCAATAATGGCAGCAGTGAGCCTCAGTTAAGGGGGTGTGAGCTGGTGATGTACCATATTCGAGGTGAATTTGCCGATTATTTACTCAGCGAACATCCAAGTGCCGAGGGCATACGTTCGCGATTAGGCTTGGAGCAGTCTTTTCCCCATTTTGTCTTTGATGATCACTGTTTTTCACCTTTCGGTTATTCTGTTAATGGCATTTATGCTGATCAGTATGTGACTATTCATATTACGCCTCAAGCGCAAAGCTCTTATGTTAGTTTAGAAACAAATCTTAAAATAACAGCAGAGTACCCTGCTGTTTTATCAGGTTTTTTATCGATGTTTTCCCCCTTAAAGTGGGATGTAATGACATTAAATAACCCGCTACCAGATAGCCCATGGGATGATGCCTTTTGTTCCCTGCAAAGCCAATTGCCGCTTTCGGAAACAGAGAGGTTATTTTTTTATCAATATCAACAGAATAATACTGAAGTCTTGATCCCGTACGCACTATAATATTTTGGGATCATTCATTATTTTTATATCAGAGCTTATACCCCAACCCATACCACGGCATGAGCTAAATGTTTTTACGTTATTTTTAACTGCTATTTTTTAAGTGCTATTTTGGAGAAGTTATGACCACCATTGCGGATAAAGCCGATTATTCTTTATATTCGAATGCATTTGGTTATTTAAGGCAACCGTTAGATTTCAATCCTGTTGCAAGTGATGCTGATGTGGTTGTATTAGGGTTACCGTTTGATATGGCAACAACAGGACGTTCTGGTGGACGCATGGGACCTGGAGCCATTCGTCAAGCGTCGGTGAATCTCGCTTGGGAAGAAAAACGCTGGCCTTGGGGTTTTAAGTTGTGCGAGCATATTCGTATCGTCGATGCAGGCGATCTTGTTTATGATTGTGGCGATGCGGCGGACTTTACTGACAGAGTGGAAGATTTTGCTTCAGCGATTGTCGATTCGGGTAAAACGCTATTGAGTTTTGGTGGCGATCACTTTGTGACGTTGCCGTTATTACGAGCCCATTTTAAAAAGCATGGCAAAATGGCGTTATTACATTTTGATGCGCATACCGATACCTATAGTCAAGGTAGTCGATATGATCATGGCACTATGTTTTATCATGCGCCAAAGGAAGGTATTATTGATGCCGAGCACTCGGTTCAAATCGGGATCCGTACTGAATATGATAAAAACAATCATGCTTTTTCAGTGATTGATGCCGCCGAGGCTAATGATTTAAGTGTGGATGCCATCGTTGCACATATTAAGGGGCGTATTAAGGATCACCCTTTATACATTACCTTCGATATTGATTGTTTAGATCCTGCTTATGCGCCTGGTACTGGTACACCGGTATGCGGAGGACTTACCAGCGATAAGGCGCTTAAAATTATTAGAGGATTAAAGGGAATGAATATTGTGGGGATGGATGTGGTTGAAGTCGCCCCTGCTTATGATAGTGCTGAAATTACGGCACTTGCTGGCGCAACAATCGGCTTAGAAATGTTATATGTCTGGGCTGAGAGTAATGGCAAAATTAATCCGTAACGATTAATGTTCAAATCAGGATTAATCAACAATAAAGGCTTGGGCTAATGACAGATATTAGTGATATTAGGCGTGAATACACGCTCAGTGGTAACCACCATGAAGACATGCCAGACGATCCCGTGACATTATTTACTCATTGGCTGGAAGTGGTTAAAGCGTCAGAGATTGCCGATCCTACCGCCATGTCGGTTGCGACAGTTGATGAGACTGGGCAACCTTTTCAGCGGATAGTATTGCTAAAACGCTATGATGAGCAGGGATTTATCTTTTTTACTAATTTAGGCAGCCGTAAAGCACAACAGATAGAAGGCAATGCTAAAGTCAGTTTATTATTTCCTTGGCAGTCGATTGATAAACAAGTCGCCATTACAGGGGTGGCAGAGCTTTTATCGAAAAAAGAAGTACTCAAGTATTTCATTAGTCGTCCTAAAGAGAGCCAAATTGCCGCTTGGGTGTCAAAGCAGTCGAGTCCTATCAGTACAAGACAAGTTTTAGAAAGCAAGTTCAACGAATTTAAGGCAAAATTTGCTAACGGCGATGTGCCTTTACCCCATTTTTGGGGCGGATATCGAGTGCGACCTTCCAGTATTGAGTTTTGGCAAGGGGGGGAGAACAGGCTACATGATCGTTTTATTTATACTCACTCTGAGGGCAATTGGGGAAAATCACGCCTTGCGCCTTAATTTTTTATTATAAATGTATAATTATAGTTGTACTCATTATTGTCTCTGGAGCCGCGAATGAAACAGCGTTTAAAAATGAAAGCAGGGCTATTGGCCCTACTATTACCCTTAGGATTTGGCGTCAATGCAGCGACATGGAAAGTCAGCAATCAAGAGTCGAATGTGAGTTATGTGTCGATTAAGCAAGGCCAAATAGCTGAAGTGAACCATTTCACTCAAGTTGATGGGCAATTAACTGAGCTGGGGGCGTTTACATTAACGATTCCGTTATCCTCTGTGTCAACAGGGGTGCCTATCCGAGATACAAGGATGAAATCGGTGTTTTTTGAGGTTGATAGATACCCTAACTTAACATTGAATGCGCAGATCGATCCTAAAGTCCTGCAAGATATTAATGTAGGGGAAGTGTCAAACGTCGAAGTGGCTGCGGATATTAATTTACATGGTGAGAGTAAAAGTATGTTGTTTCAGGTCACGGTGGCTAAGCTCTCAACAACAAGTCTGCTGGTGACGAGTACTCAACCTGTGATTATCAATGCGGGTCAATTTAAGTTAATCAAAGGGATCAAAAAGTTACGCGATCTTGTTGGACTATCTGAAATTAGCTATGCAGTGCCAGTGTCGTTTGTATTGAGCCTGCACCAGTAAAGCACTGCTATCCCCAGGCTCATTGAAGATGTCGGGTTCACGGTACTTGGTGATCCAATATGTGTTGGATAACGTATATTGGATCTTTTGAAATAGAGGATAAAGAAACGCATGGTGACGGATAAAGAGGGTTATATACACCTCGTTCAATATTTATCTCAGCATTTAGGTTTATTTGAAACCCCAAATAACCAACATCTTATTGATGATACTGTGATGGATCTGTTTGAGTCTCAATTAGCGGCGCAGATTATTATGGTATGTGGACAAAACCCGTCTCTCTCTTTTGGGCAGCGTAATCAAGTGATCCGTGAAATAGATGCCATCGTTTATGATTTAGAAGAAATCTTAGCGAATGTGGCTAATAAAAAGGCGACTGAGGCGCAATCGGTGTTTATTAGTGAGTTTTCAGGGTTGATAAAAAATTTATTCGATCAAGAAATCGCGTTCGTATTGGCCAAAGGCACGGCTTAATACGCCATCAATCAGGTCAATGGCAGAGTATTATTACAATGTTGTCATGTTTTGACAGTGTTAGAGGCTTGTCACTATGATTTACTCTATTCGTGGCTGAATATATTATTGGCATAAAAATTAAGCGATAATGTTGAAGTTAAAAAAGCCTTATGGTATCACCTTGCTTACGCGAATAACGCTGTGTCGTCATATTGGAGCATGAAAGTGAAAGTAAGTCTTAAATTAGGTCTTTTAACGCTGTTGTTTTCTCTTTCCGTTACCGGGGGTGCGGCAGAAAAAAAAGTGATTGGTGCCACTGCTGATATGTCAGTTGAAGGCACAGGACTCAATTATATTGCGCGTATTGATACTGGCGCGGCTAAAACATCCCTTAATGCGAAAGACATTAAAGTGGAAGATTCGAATGGGAAAACCATGCGTCATGATATCGGCAAAATAGTGTCGTTTACGACAGTCAACGGCGAAGGTCTGTCTAAACGCATGAGTGCAAAAATTATTGGTGTGTCTAAGATTATTAATTCTCAAGGTGAAGAGAGACGTTATATCGTTAAGTTGAAAATTGTTTATCATGGCGAATCGCGTAAGGTGAGAGTGAATCTAAGGGATCGCAGTCGTATGGATTACAAATTGTTGATTGGTCGAGATTGGCTCAAAGGTCAATATATGGTGGATGTCGACACCGCGAGAAGTTAATTGATGACTATTGATATAGAGTAGAACTTAATGTCCATGTTCGGCTATATTAAACCTTCTTTTGGTGATTAATTAAGAGACAATGATGCCCCATACGGAACTTAAATATTCGAACGACCTGACACTTGATACTGAAGCCATTTTCACGGCCATTGAGTGGTGTATTAATCAAAAAGATCCCAGTGCCGGTGTGTGTAAAAGCCGAGCTTACCCAGCGAGTGAATATCAACATACTCATGTCTATATTTCTGTTTCTTTATTAAATAAGCCCCATAGAGATGGGGCTTTTTCACAATCGTTATTAGAAGTCTTAAATAGTGAAATCAAATCGTTACTAATCCAAGATTGTTATTTTTCACTGGAGCTCAATTATGTCAGTGATTATTACCTAACAGACTATTTTAAATCCGAATATAGTCAGATTAACTAATCTAAGGTATTGATAATAAATATAAATACTTTAGGGCGGTTCTGTTCGATGACTGGTGCAAAGGTGGGCACCGTTTCTACACTGTGCCCAAATGAACTGATACTGTTATACGGTTAAGCCAACGAGTAAAGCATCTAACTGTTCAGCGGTGGCATGTAACTCGTCACAGCCCGATACGCTCAGGTTTGCCGATTGTTCGACATCATGCGATTGATTACGAATGTCCATCAAATTGGTGGCAATTTCATTGGAGACAGCGGATTGTTCTTCAGCCGATGTCGCGATGAGCACACTCATTTCGTACACTTTAGCGCTATGGTGCGCAATAGCATCCAAATCTTTACCCGTTTCCAATACATGCTTCTTACCTTGATTGGCCTTTTCAACCGTGCGGGTCATGACTTGGGTTAAATTATGCGATCCTGATTGCAGCGCTTCAATCATGGCTTTGATTTCAACGGTGGCCGCTTGTGTTCGGCCTGCTAGGGTTCTCACCTCATCGGCAACGACTGCAAACCCTCGACCTTGCTCGCCTGCTCGGGCCGCTTCAATAGCCGCATTTAAGGCCAGTAAGTTGGTTTGTTCTGAAATAGCATTAATGGTGGTGACGACTTCATCAATTTTAGCAGCATTATCATTGAGATGATTAACCGCTGTTGAGGCTTCACCGATTTCAGCCGACAAGCTACCAATGGCATTAACCGTGGTATTAATGTCGCGAGAACCCGCTTCGACTTGAAGATTAGCTTCTTGGGTCTCAACGGATGACTGCTCTGCATTACGGGCCACTTCTTTTACCGCTGCGGTCATTTGTTCCATGGCGGTGGCTAAGGAGTCTAAGTGCTGACGTTGATCCATGGCCAGAGACTGACCTTCTTGTGCGGTGTTTCTAAAGGATTGCACCACTTGGCGAATTTGGCGGGTGGCTTGGGACATTTGTTGTACAAGAGATTGCTGGCGGTCCACTAAGGTATCAATGCTGAGTGCGAGATGACTAAATTCATCTTTGACCTTAAAATAATTTAAGCGACCGGTTAAATCACCCTCAGCGGCTTTTTGCAGTGCAGTGACATTGGTATAAAGCGCGCCACGAACGAAAGTCGAAATATAATAACAGACGATAAAAATGATAAAACAGCTGCTCGCTAATGTCAGAACCACCCAATAACCACCATCGGAATGCATTTCGCTTAAGGTGTGTTGTTTAACATCGGTGATGGTGATCAGTCCGTTGCTGCTCGCTTGACTGACAATGCGATTGTTTGCGGGTGAATGGGTTAATCCGAGTGCACTGTTAACTTGAGTATTGCTGAGCACACTGATGTTCTTTTGCTGGTTAATTTGAGCAATGAAAGTCGCTTGTTCTGTTTTTGACAGTAATGGATAAGCCTGATCGATAATGTGGCTTAATGATTGATTATGATGCTGAGCTTGTTGGGTCAATTGTGTTTGAAAATGGGCATTAAATTGTATTGAAAATACGACAGTTAATACCATGAGCGAAAAAATAGGCAAAATGGCTAAAATAGCGAATTTAGTTTTTAAGGTCATGTGGATCAAATATTGATCAACCCAACGAAATTTAACTTCTTTCATGATGTTTCTCACTTTTGGGACGACTACTTGACTTATATCGGTCACTATCAAGAAAACTTGAATGAATTGTTGTTTTTTTGTTGAATATTTTACGGTCATCATGGCGCAGCAACGGAGCCTGTAATGATACAAAAAGCAATCTATGTTAATTGCTTAACGCTTAATATTAACAATTTGACCGAGAGGAACCGCCGCAAAATGTGATTTTATGTTAATTTAATCGCAAATTTTGAATGTAACTGAGAAATAACAGCCAATTGAACCCAAAAACCCTGAATTATCACTAGTCAAATGCAGTATGCTCACGTAAAATTTGTGTTTTTTCCTATTTTCACTTAAGAAAATTAAGTTAGCCAATAAAGTAATGGGCTCATTGGTTGGGTCTACACGCACTGGAAGAGATAATGTCACAGTTAACAGAAATCGTAGAACAGGCCTTAGCGGCGATCGAAGGAGCTGATAATTTAAAAGCCCTCGATGACCTTCGTGTCGATTACCTTGGTAAAAAAGGTCAAATCACTGACATGATGAAAATGATGGGGAAATTATCTCCTGAAGAAAAGCCAGCGTTTGGACAAGCGGTCAACCAAGCCAAGCAGCAAGTTCAACAAACGCTATCAGCGTGTATTGAAGGTCTGAAGGCGACGGAACTGGAGGCACAATTAGCCAGTGAAGGGATTGATGTGACATTACCTGGCCGCCGTATCGATAACGGCGGATTGCACCCTGTGACGCGTACGATTGAACGTATTGAGGCTTTTTTTGGTGAATTAGGCTTTGTGGTTAAAGATGGACCCGAAATAGAAGATGATTTCCATAATTTTGATGCACTCAATATATCAGAGCATCATCCTGCTAGAGCCGATCATGATACGTTTTATTTTAATCCTAAAGTGATGTTAAGAACGCAAACATCGGGTGTGCAAATTCGCACCATGGAGCATGAAAAGCCGCCTTTGCGTATTATTTCTCCAGGCCGCGTGTACCGTAACGATTATGATCAAACCCATACGCCTATGTTTCATCAGGTTGAAGGTTTATTTGTGGCTGAAAATGTCAATTTTGCTGAACTTAAAGGCATATTGCATGATTTTCTACGCAACTTTTTTGAAGAAGATCTTGAAGTGCGCTTCCGTCCTTCTTATTTCCCCTTTACTGAGCCTTCAGCTGAAGTGGATGTGATGGGCAAAAATGGTAAATGGTTAGAAGTGCTCGGTTGTGGCATGGTGCACCCCAATGTATTACGTAGTGTGGGTATCGATCCTGAGAGATATTCCGGCTTTGCCTTTGGCATGGGCGTTGAACGTTTATCTATGTTACGTTATGGCGTCAATGATTTACGTTCATTTTTTGAAAATGATTTACGCTTTTTAAAGCAATTTAAATAAACGGAGCTGTACTAGCATGAAATTTAGCGAATCTTGGCTTCGTGAATGGGTTAACCCAAGTGTTGATCGTGCCGCATTAGCGCATCAAATTACCATGGCAGGACTGGAAGTCGATGGTATTGAAGATGTTGCAGGTGAATTCAGTGGTGTGATTGTCGGTGAAGTCGTGGAATGTGGTCAGCATCCGGATGCTGATAAATTACGCGTGACCAAAATCAATGTCGGTGGTGATGAGCTGATTGATATTGTCTGCGGAGCGCCCAATTGTCGCCTGGGTCTGAAAGTGGCTGTGGCCATGGTGGGCGCAGTACTGCCGGGCAATTTTAAAATTAAAAAAGCCAAATTACGCGGTGAGCCTTCTTTTGGTATGTTGTGCTCTTATGGTGAGCTTGGCATTGATATTGAAAGTGACGGTATTTTAGCGTTACCCAGTGATGCCCCTGTTGGCCTCGATATCCGCGAGTATCTGGCGCTAGATGATGCCATTATTGATGTGGATTTGACGGCAAACCGTGCCGATTGCTTAGGCATGTCAGGTATTGCGCGTGAAGTGGGTGTATTAAACCGTCAAGCCGTTACGACGCCCATTTGGGAAGCCGTGTCAGCGACAATTGATGAAGCGGTGACGATTGATTTACAAGCGCCTCAAGCTTGCCCTCGTTATTTAGGCCGCGTGATCAATCATGTTAATGTGGCTGCACCAACTCCGTTATGGATGCAAGAGAAGCTGCGTCGCAGTGGTATTCGTTCTATCGATCCTATTGTGGATATTACCAATTATGTGTTAATCGAATTTGGTCAGCCAATGCATGCCTTCGATAAAGATAAAATCAACGGTGACATTCAAGTGCGTTTGGCCAAGGGTGATGAGAAGTTGACGTTACTTGATGGCAATGAAGTGACGGTGCCTAATGACATGTTAGTCATTGCGGATCAAACGCAGGCACTTGCTCTTGCAGGCGTTTTTGGTGGTGAATATTCAGGTGTGAGCAAGCAAACACAGTCTATTATACTAGAGTCTGCCTTTTTTGCGCCGTTAGCGATTTTAGGCAAGGCACGCCGTTTAGGATTACACACTGACTCTTCGCATCGTTTTGAGCGCGGTGTGGATCCAGAACTGCAGCATAAAGTGATGGATAGAGCGAGTCGTTTAGTGCTGGATATTTGTGGTGGTGAAGCGGGCCCCGTTGTTGAAGCGAAGTCGGCAGCAGATTTACCCAAACCGGTGAGTATTTTATTACGCCGTAGTAAATTAGATCGTATTTTAGGCCATCATATTTCTGACACCGATGTTGAAGAAATTTTAACACGGTTAGGTTTTAGCGTTGCTGTACAAGCATCAAGTTGGCAAGTGATAACGGCGACCTATCGTTTTGATATGGCGATAGAAGAAGACTTGATTGAAGAAGTGGCCCGCATTTATGGATATAATAATATTCCGAATGTCGCGCCTGTGGCTTCACTTAAGATGTCCGATCATAACGAAACGGATATCAGTCTTAAACGTGTGCGTCATTTACTCGTTGATCGTGGTTTTCAAGAAGCGATAACTTATAGCTTTGTGGATCCTAAACAACAAGCCTTGATCCATCCCGATCAGGACTCCATGATTTTACCCAATCCTATTTCAGTTGAAATGTCGGCAATGCGTTTGTCGACAATGACAGGTCTTTTGACCGCTGTGGGGTATAACCAGAGCCGTCAACAGAATCGGGTCAGGTTATTTGAAACAGGACTACGTTTTGTTCCTGATGAAAATGCCGAGTCCGGTGTACGACAACAAGCCATGCTAGGCGCAGTGATTGCTGGCAATCAAAGTGACGAACATTGGACCTTGGAGTCACAAACGGTTGATTTTTTCGACCTTAAAGGTGATCTTGAAGCCATAATTGGCTTGACAGGATCGGATGTAGACTTTAGCTTTAGATCAGCAACACACTCAGCGCTACATCCTGGGCAATGTGCTGAAATTATTAGAGGTGAACAAGTAGTAGGTATCATCGGAGCCGTTCATCCTAGTTTAGAAAAGCCTTTTAGCCTTAATGGTAAAACCTTCATTTTTGAGCTGGAATTGGATGCTTTATTGCAATCCAAATTGCCGCTAGCCCAGACTGTATCTAAGTTTCCAGCTAACCGTCGTGATATTGCGATTGTGGTTGATGATGAGGTTACGGCGGGTAATGTTGTAAAAGTGATAAGAAAAGTTGGCGAAAATCAGTTGGTTGGCTTAAACTTATTCGATGTATACAAAGGTAAAGGTGTAGAGTCCGGCAAAAAGAGCTTGGCAATCGCACTTATATTTCAAGACAATACTCGTACGCTTGTAGAAAAAGACATTGCTGAGATGGTAAATTCAGTGGTATCTGCTCTCAAGTCTGAGTTCAACGCATCGTTGAGGGACTAAAAGTATGGCACTTACCAAAGCCGAAATGGCAGAACATCTTTTTGAAACGCTTGGTCTCAACAAGAGGGTGGCTAAAGAGATGGTAGAGATGTTTTTCGAAGAAATTCGTCAGGCGCTCGAAAGTGGTGAGCAGGTCAAGTTATCTGGCTTTGGCAACTTTGACCTAAGGGATAAGAATCAAAGACCGGGAAGGAACCCGAAAACTGGCGAAGATATTCCTATCTCGGCACGTCGTGTTGTGACGTTCCGACCTGGACAAAAGCTAAAAAGTCGAGTTGAAGAGGCTAACGCAAAGAAGTAATTGCGTGCTAGCAGTATGTAAAGGCCACTCTTTGGAGTGGCTTTTTCATTATTGTGATAGGATAGATATGCAGCGTCATATTCAATTGATTGGATGTGAGGCTGCATTTTTCAGTTTATTTTCAGGAACAGATCTGAGGTTTATTCTTGTTAATCAGAGCAGAGGTTGAAGTCTTGTCTACACATGCTAATTATTTTGATCGTCGTTTTCCCTTGAGCCTGTTACACCCTAAGTTTTGGCTGACGTGGGTGGGCATTTTTATATTAGTCTTATTTGCTCTATTGCCAGCCGCTGTGCGAGATCCTATTGCCAGAGTCTTAGCCAAGTTAGTGATGAAAATAGCCATTAAACCCATTAAAGTGGCTCAAACTAATTTGAGACTGTGTTTTCCCGACTATTCTGAGCAGGAGGTTGACTCGCTCATTAAAAGAAATATTGAAAATTTTGTGATGATTTTGCTCGGACAAGCAGAATTGCTTATTCGCTCTAAAGCGCATTTGCGTCGACGTGTGAACCTGATGGGACTGGAGCATGTGTTGAAAGCTCGCGCCGATAAGCAGCCGATTATTTTTATTATGCCTCATGTATGGGGGATTGATTATGCGGGCCTGAGGCTTAATTTAGAGCTGCCTATGGTGACGATGGCGAAAGCCCATCGTAATGCATTATTTGATTGGTTTAATAACCGTATGCGCAGTACTCATGGTGGTGGCGTTTATATGCGTGAAGCGGGTATTCGTGCTTTACTTCGTGAACTCAAACAAGACAATAGCTTCTTCTATTTACCCGATGAAGATTTAGGGCCGGAAAAAAGTATTTTCGCCCCCTTTTTGGGCACGACTAAAGCCACCTTGCCTGTGGTGGGAAGACTCGCCAAAGTGGGTAACGCGCAAGTGATGCCGATTAAAATGGGTTATAATCAGCAAACTAGACAATTTGATTTAACCGTGTTGCCTGCGATTGACCCCTGTACCATGCAAGGCAAAGAAAATGAGGCGCTTGCGCTGAATAAAGCGGTTGAAGCCGTGATCTTGGCTTACCCTGAGCAATATATGTGGTTTTTAAAGATGTTAAAGACGCGGCCGCCAGGTGAAGCGTCTATCTATTAAGGCGCATTAAGTGTTTTGCTGATGGGGTATTAGAGCTTGGGGACAGTCGATGCGTCTGGATAAATTTGTTTGTAAAAGCACTGAGTTGTCGCGTATGCAAGCAAGAGCGTCAATTGCTGCGGGGGACGTCAGTGTTAATGGCGAGATTGTTCAAGATGAGTCCAAACAAGTACATGAGAATAATCATGTCGTGTTAAATGAGCAAACCTTAATCGCGCGGCCTTTTCGCTACTTGATGCTGCATAAGCCCATCAATACCCTCAGTTCAAATGTGGATGGCGATCATCCTTCGATCTTTAATCATATTGATATCGATAATCCTGAGGAGCTGCATATTGTGGGCCGCTTAGATGCGGATACCACAGGTTTAGTACTCATTACTGATGATGGTCGTTGGTCTTTTGATATTATTCGGCCGAAAAAGCAGTGTCAGAAAACCTATCGAGTCAGTTTGCGCGATCCTATTAATGACAGCGTCATTGACCGATTTTTACAGGGCCTTCAATTGCAAGGTGAGGCCTCCTTGACCTTGCCCGCTTTTCTCTCTCCTATGAATGAAAGAGAAGTGTTATTGACCATCACAGAAGGTCGCTATCATCAAGTGAAACGGATGTTTGCCACCGTCGGTAATCGGGTGCAGTCATTGCATCGCCAGCAAGTCGGCGAGGTGAGGTTGGATGTGCCATTGGGCGAATGGCGCTATTTGACTATCGATGAAATAGTCAGCTTTCGACCTTCTAATAAAGGTTAGGTATTTTTTATTGATTAAGCGTCGCTTAATCGGAAACAAATTAGCGTTTAGGTATTTAGTTTGTTTGGATTGGATAATATGGGTTCAGTTGATGCTAATAACAACCTCGATGTTTAACAGCCAGTTCAACTTCCCTGTTTCTCGTTCGAAGCGTTTTACAAAGTAAAACCTCACCTTGCAGCGGGCTTAAGTTATATTAAGCTTCGCTTAGGAAGGTCGTGAGTGCCCCTAGATCTCAGCAATAAGCGACACACGTTTACCTGTTAAAAACTCATAAGGACTGAGAAAGTTTAACGCCTTTCTTGACCTCATGTTAATTAAAAATTCAGCATTGGCTATCTCCTGCTCATTAAGTGAACCTATTTTCATTCCTTTAGGAAAAAATCGCCTTAATAAGCCATTCGTATTTTCGTTTAA
>NZ_JAKIKS010000075.1 GCF_023284005.1 Shewanella surugensis | reverse complement strand
GAATACCCAGCTCTTTTGCGGCTTTGGAAACCCCATTTCTTTCAGCTAAAGCAAGTGCTTCTTTCTTGAACTCATCTGTGTGTATTTTGCGTATTTTCTTTGTCATCATATTATACCTCGGTTAGTGATTTTACTCACTTAGCCGAGTGTCCGAAAGTACTGCCTAGGATCACATTTGGTCAATGCTATACAACCAAACAGAATATAGAGCGAATTAGATAATATAGAGTAATCCCCACCGAGCGATGCGATAAAATGTAATGAAATAACAGGTAAAACCGACCTTTGTCAATGCTGAGTAAATATACGGGAGCAACTAAGCCCGTAGGGACGATAAGCTACAAAGGTGCGGTACTCATTAGGGCCAGAGAATCATCATTTCCTCACAAATAGGCCGGATATACGTATGCAGTTTTACCCATTGTTACTCAAAATATCACTTGAATTTGGTGAGGTGTCCATATACATATTTACGGCGTGTTATTTTTTATTCACACAAAAGCCCGCTGCAAACGATAGATAACTATAAAGGTTAAAATCCAACTAAATCAACACCAAATGCATCATCGACCCACAATAAAAGCGTGCTACCTTGTGCTATCAAGGTAATACTAATCTGGTTTAAACACCCCAATAACATCACCCGTCGCCTTTTTCGCCACCTTATCATCCGTTTGTTGTTCACGATAATCGCAATCTGTGCACTCGATGGTTTCAATACCATTTTCTTTAAACAACACAATGCTATCTTTTGCTTGGCACTTTGGGCATTTGGCGCCGGCAACAAATCGTTTTTTAATTTTAGTATTCACGCTTGCATGACTCAGTATTATTGAATATCACCCTATTTTGCCATAAAACTTGGCTTAAAGTGGACTATTTATACCCTGTTAGTAGAAGTTCCCCCCGTTTCTACGCTATTATCTCTATCCTATTTATTTCAGACCGACACCAAGTCATAATCAATGATAAGCATCAATCAAGCACAACTTATCCGCGGTACAAAAACCTTATTGGATGATACCTCTTTAACCATTTACCCTGGCCACAAAGTCGGCTTAGTGGGGGCTAATGGTACGGGTAAATCTTCTTTATTGGCGCTTATTTTAGGACATATCCACTTAGATAAAGGGGAGATAAGTTTACCCAGTGGTTGGGAAATTGCGACCGTTGCCCAAGAAACGCCGGCACTTGATCGATCCGCCATTGATTATGTCATCGATGGCGATTTGGAATACCGCCAGCTTGAAGCCTTATTAGCTCAGGCTCAACATGAAGATAATGGTCATGATATTGCCATTATTCATGGAAAAATTGACGCCATTGGTGGCTATGCGATTCAATCTCGAGCAGCCAGCTTATTGGCAGGCTTAGGCTTTAGTGACGCAAAACAAAACGATTCGGTGAAAAGTTTTTCTGGTGGTTGGCGCATGCGCTTAAACCTTGCACAAGCCTTACTTTGTCGTTCAGATCTTTTATTACTCGATGAGCCGACCAACCATTTAGACTTAGATACTATGTATTGGCTAGAAGGTTGGATCAAAGCCTATCAAGGCACCTTAATTTTAATCAGTCATGATAGAGATTTCATTGACGGCATTGTTGATGAAATTGTGCATGTTGAACATCAAAAACTCAATTATTACAAAGGTAATTATACCGCGTTCGAACATATTCGTGCCGAGCGCATGGCCCAACAACAAGTCGCCTTTGAACGCCAGCAAAAAGAACGTGCCCATATGCAATCTTTTGTGGACAGGTTCCGTTATAAGGCCAGTAAAGCCAAACAAGCACAAAGCCGCTTAAAAGCATTAGAGCGTATGGCAGAACTACTGCCGTCTCAGGCAGACAGTCCCTTTTCGATGTCATTTAGAGAGCCCGAAGCCTTACCTAACCCGCTTATTACCATGGAACAGGTTTCAGTGGGCTATGGCGATACAGCCATTTTAAAACACGTACAACTCAACCTTGTACCTGGGGCCAGAATTGGCTTACTAGGGCGTAATGGCGCAGGAAAATCAACTTTAATCAAGCTCTTATCAGAAGAGCTTAAACCCATGACGGGGACATATGAAACCAACCCTGGGTTAAACATCGGTTATTTTGCTCAACATCAACTGGAATTTTTACGTTTAGATGACTCGCCATTACAACATCTTATGCGCCTAGCGCCAACAAAGCGCGAACAAGAATTAAGAGACTTTTTAGGGGGATACGGCTTTAACGGAGAGATGGCTCTGACGCCGGTCAGGCCCTTTTCTGGTGGTGAAAAAGCCCGATTAGTCCTCGCACTGCTGGTTTGGCAACGCCCCAACCTACTGCTGCTCGATGAGCCAACCAACCATTTAGACTTAGAGATGCGTCACGCCTTAACCATGGCCTTACAAACGTTTGAAGGCGCCATGATTATTGTTTCTCATGATAGGCATTTACTCAGACTCAGTTGCAGTGATTATTATCTCGTCGATCAAGGAGTCGTACGCAGTTTCGATGGCGATTTAGACGATTATCATCAATGGTTACTCGACGCAGCAAAAGAAGACAATAGAAAAATAGCCAGTACTGATGCCACACCCGCCCAAGATAAAAAACAACAAAAGCGTCTTGAAGCCGAATTACGTAAGCGGTTATCTCCCATAAAGAAACAACAAGACAAACTTGAAAAACAGCAACAAAAATCGACTGAGCGACTGACTGAACTGGAAGAGATGCTGACTCAAACCAGCTTATATGATAGCGAAAATAAAGCCCAATTAACCCAAGTATTAGCGGAGCGTACAAAACTAACGCAAACGCTAGATGAAAGCGAAATGGAATGGCTCACCCTGCAAGAGCAAATTGAAGAGATTGAACAATCAACTAAAATGTGAACTCAAACGAGTTAAAAACACCTTAAAAGACTTGATTGAGGAGCTGGGATCATGACAAAAACCAATCCACTCACCACCACCTGGTGGCGCTCTTTATGGAGTGAGTGCGATAAATTTTATGCTCATGATCCTAAGCTTTATATTCAGCTTCAAGATAGGCATCAAATCAACGTTAACTTGCTATTGCTGTCTCAATGGTTAGATGCTCATCACTTTCAACTTCCCCCTGAGTTATGGTCTCAGCTTCATGCTGCAATACAAGCACATGATGAACAAGTACTTATCCCCTATAGGCAGCACAGAAGAGCCTGTAAAAAAACAGTCTCGCAAACAGTCTATCAACAGATGCTAACCAAAGAGTTGTTATTGGAGCGTAAAACACAGCAGTATATTCTGCAGCAGATGAAACCATTTCCCCTTAAACTAGCTCCTGCTGTGTTAAAAAAAACCAGATTAAAACAAGCCGTAAAACAAAAACAGACAGCTGTACATGTAACAAAGCATCAAGTACTAAACCTCAATGATTACCTTTCTTTATTCGATCTACAAGCAACAGACTATCCCACATTAATGCGACTCACATAATGAAAAGCCTATTTTAAGACTGAACCACCTTGCTTAAAGACAAGCCTTGCTGACTTTTTTCATCAATCACACATAACATTCACCTTACTTCCTATAAAGTAAATGACTGAGCCAGTTTTTCTTTCATCGCTAGCAAAGAAAAACTGACCTTAATGAGATTACTTCAACTGTGTTTCAAATAATTTAAAGATCCGACGATACTCATCCAACCAACTTGAAGGTTGACGGAAGCCATGAGGTTCAACAGGATAGATAGCCGTTTCAAACATGGGTTTTTCAAGTTCAATCAAACGCTGCACTAAGCGCACACTGTCTTGAAAAAAGACATTGTCATCCACCATACCGGTCATGATCAATAACGGTTTTTCTAATCCTTGGGCCCACTCAATCGGCGAGCTACGCTCGAAGGCAATAGGATCCACTTGCGGCATATTTAAAACATTAGACACATAAGGTTGATTATAATATACCCAATCAGTCACTGGACGAAGTGCTGCGCCTGCTTGGAATAACTCCGGCTCGGTAAATAAGGCCATAAAGGTCAAGAAGCCTCCGTATGAACCGCCATAAGTCCCCACTTTATTCACCTTGACATTGGCATGATTAACCATCCAATTAACACCGTCTTGTAAATCTTCAACTTCAGGATGTCCCATTTGACGATAAACCGCAGTGCGCCAATCACGGCCATATCCAGCCGAACCGCGATAATCCATGTCCATCACCACATAGCCTTGCTGGGCTAATAAATTATGAAACATAAACTCTCTAAAGTAGACTGAAAAACCAAAATGCGCGTTTTGTAAATAACCCGCGCCATGATTGAACATCACCGCTGGGTATTGCTTGGCATTGTCCTTATTAAACCCTTCGGGTAAATACACTCGCGCATAGATATCATTTGCGCCGTGACTCGAAGGCACTTTTACCACCATCGGTGCTTGCCAAGCGTAATCTTTAAATGACTGACTGGTATAATGAGTCAGCTGTTTAAGCTCGCCGCCAATGTTTTGTATATACAGCTCTGAAGGTTGAAGGGTTTTTGACGCCGTCAATAGTAATCGCCTACCTTCAGGACTCAGCTTATAGTTAAGCCTTCCTTTCCAATGGGTTAATTGCTCACTTTTACCCGTGTTCACATCCACGCGATACACATTATCGATACCCGGATGCACTTTATTGGCTTTATAATAAATATACTGTGCTTTGGGGCCGACCGTAATATCTGACACCACGAACTCGCCTTGGGTTAAGGCTTTTTCTGTGCCATCAAGTGACTTGGTATACAGCTGTGAATAACCTGTTTGCTCTGATAAGTAATAAAGGGTTTGCGTATTCGGTAACCAGCCAAACTGGTTATGAAAATAATTAACCCAAGCATCATCATGTAATTTGTGCTGAGTGTGTAAATCACCGCTCGATAAATCTAATGTGGCTATCCAACGATCTTTATTATCAATCGCCTCAATCATGAGTGCGACTTGATCCTCACCCATCTGCCACTGTATCGGGCTTTGTGTACGGCTCCAATCTTTGATTAATTCAAATTTTCTCGGCATTTTTGTCGCTTGATAAGACTGACCTTTAACCTGTGTATTTTCACGTCGAATATCCGCAAAAACATCGTCATCATAACCCGTTAGGCCTTCGATATTGATTGGCTTTTGGGTATGATTGGTTAAATTTAACAGCACAAAACGCTCACCTGGCGGGGTGTCCTCGCTGATTAAAGCCCGAACAGATTTGGCCTCAACCGGACCTTTTTGACTAATGAATTTCGCCATGATCCCAGTGCTATTTTCACCACCAAAATCATAATCATAATTTTTATCAATCAAGGATAAAATAATGTAGCGACCATCCGGTGACAGACTCAAGGTTTGAATTTTTTCAGCCTCTCCCAAATACCAAGCTCGCGCCGTGAGCGTAGGATCCATTTTATCTAACTGCTGCTGATACTCTTTTTTATCTTTGGCTTGCTGATTATTCAACGCAACAAACTCAATCAACCTGTCTTGCTGCTTAGCGATATAAGTCTTGGCTTCAAAGGCTACCGGTTTTTCTGCCATTTTAATATTGGCAATTTGCTCCAATAACCCGGTTTTTAAATGGATCCGAAACACTTGAGTATCTTGCCAAAAAGCCAGATCCCCATTATTTAAAAACCGAATGCCTTCAACAGTGGTATTTTGCTTAGTAAGCTGCCTAACGGCTTGAGTGGTCACATTTTTAATAAAAACATTACCTTGATAAATATAGGCTTTATTTGAGCGCGATAAATCAAATATTCCTTTCGCTTGGCTGGCTAAATGCAGTTGTTCCAGTGACAGCTCTACCGCAGGCTCGCCCGCTACACTTTGCTGGTAATATTGCTTTATAGCTGCCTCATGGGCTTGACGGGAAAAATACACACTCTGGCCATCATCATTCCAATAGGCATTTCTGGCAAGAATGCCCATCCAATCTGGATTAGCCATAATTTGCTTTAATGTCAACGCAGTCGAAACAACTAGAGGCATAGGGAATAACACAGGTTTTACAGCAGGTGGCGTGAGTGTTGAAGTTTGCTCACTCGAAGGTATAGAAGCACAGCTAGCAAGCACAGACAGTGCTAATACACTGAGTCCTGTTTGACGGAGTAGACGATTCATCATCTTTCCTTATGATATAAGCCTAAGTTTGATCGAATGAACTTATCGTGTATCAAGCTTGCTCTATGAATGAATGCGCCTTTCATTCGAAAGGTAAAATTCATCACAAAAAAGATAGCGGCATACAGAAAACAAACTTAGAACGATGGAAAATAATGCGCCTATTTATATCATAAATGAGTAAGCATTAAGTCCTAAATCGTAAAATAAAACAACATAAAATCTATTATTTATCTACATTTAGGAAATTTTGCAGCAACTCGATTCCTTGCTCAGTCAAAATGGACTCTGGATGAAATTGAACCCCATACAAAGGTAAGTGTTGATGACGCATCGCCATGATCTCCATGCCATAAATAGGATCATCAAACCAAGCTTCTAATAAAAAACCCTGAGGAAGCGCCTCCACTAACAGAGAATGGTAACGAGTGACCGTTAACGGCTGGTTCAAGGCGTCAAACAGACTTTGGCCCGTATGATTAACCACACTGGTTTTACCATGCATCACACGCTTAGCACGAACCACCTTAGCACCATAAACTTGGGCAATCGCTTGATGACCTAAACACACGCCGAGAATAGGCAGTTTATCGGCAAAATAACGGATAGCAGCTAAAGAAATACCCGCCTCATTAGGCGTACAAGGACCAGGAGAAATAACCAGATGTGAAGGGGCTAAAGCACAAATATCAGTAAGAGTGACTTCATCATTACGCTTAACTACGACCTCTTGCCCTAACTGTTGAAAGTACTGCACTAGGTTATAGGTAAATGAATCGTAATTATCAATAATTAAAAGCATAAAGATTTATTGTATGAGTGTTAATTCAGCCATTAAGCCGCATAATTCGCCATAGTGAGCGAATAGAATAGTCTTAATATCAACCGTATTGAAAGACAAAAAAGCCAATCAGCTGATTGGCTTTTCAACGTGAGCAATCATCATATCATTAGCCACAAAACCGACTATCAATATGGCTATTTGACTAACGTTAAATGGCTACGACGTTTTGAACTATCAGCTTTATCGCGTTTGGTAACGCTTTTAGTCACGTTTTTGGTTGTTTCTAGCGATTCTTCAACAATCGCTAGACCTTGCTCCTCTGGTTCATCTGTCATTTGATAAGCTTCTTCCAAATCAAATACAGTCCCGGCACCATTTTCGCGTGCATAAATGGCAATCACTGAAGCCATAGGTAAAAACAACTGTTGTAATACACCACCAAAACGCGCGCTAAACTCAATACTCTCATTTGAGATCACCAGTTCAGAGACAGCACTGGATGCAATATTCAGTACAATTTGTCCATCTTTAACGTATTGTTGAGGCACCATGGTATTGGGTACATAAGCATCGATCACCACATGTGGCGTTAGCTCATTATCCATGAGCCATTCATAATAAGCTCTTAACAAATACGGACGATTCGGTGATAATTCTTTCATCACATACCCATACGCATTTCACGTTCGGTTTCAGTCAAAGAAGCTTTAAATGACTCACGATCAAATAGACGTGTCATATAGCCTTTAACCTCTTTTGCAACGCGGTTATCAAGTTCAATACCTAATTCAGGTAGGCGCCATAATAATGGACCTAAATAGCAATCAGCCAAGCCAAACTCCTCACTCATGAAATAAGGCATTTCAGTAAAGATAGGGGCGATAGCCGTTAAACTTTCTTGCAGCTCTTTACGGGCAGCATCAGCACGATCACCTTTTCGGATCCGCGCGACTAACGTGTACCAATCTGATTCAATACGGTGCATCATTAAACGTGTTTGACCACGAGAAACCGGATAGACAGGCATTAATGGTGGATGCGGAAAACGCTCATCCAAATACTCCATAATGATCCGTGAATTATACAACACGAGCTCACGATCAACCAAAGTTGGTACACTGTTGTAAGGATTAATTTCAATTAAATCCTCAGGCATATCATTAGGGTCAACCTGAAGTACATCGACAGTAACCCCTTTTTCAGCCAAAACAATACGAACTTGATGACTATAAAGGTCGTCAGCGCCTGAGTACAGGGTCATGATTGAGCGTTTATTGGCAGCAACAGCCATTGATACCCTCCGGGATCTATAAAAAAACAAAAATGCAAACGAGGGGCATAGCCCCTCGTTTACAACATGTGAATACGCTATTCTAACTCTTATTGGGGCTTAGTGTACATCTTTCCAATATTCTTTCTTTAATAGATAAGACAGAATAAAGAAAATAAATAAGAATCCAAGCACCCACCAACCTAAACTTTCACGCTCAAGTTTAACCGGATCACCTGAGTATACTAAAAATCCAGTAATATCTCGAACAACTTGATCATATTCTGCAGCTGATAAACTGCCACCCGTAGCCACTAAAGTCGTCACTTCAGTACCATCTTCTTGCTTAACAATTTGTTTTACAGGGACACCCTGTAAATCTTGCAAGACGTGTGGCATTCCCACTGATGGGAAAACAGTGTTATTCACACCAAATGGACGTGTTTCATCTTTGTAGTAACCTTTAAGATAAGAGTAAATCCAATCTTCACCACGAACACGAGCAACCAACGTTAAATCAGGTGGCACGGCACCAAACCATTTAGCAGCGTCGTCTTCAGGGATCGCATTCTCCATCAATTCGCCAATTTTGGTATCACCGTATAAATACTTCTGGCTCATCTCATCAAGAGGGATCCCAAGATCAGTAGCCACTCGCTCATACCGCTGGTATTGAGTGCTGTGACAACCAGAACAATTATTTTGAAATAAATCCAAACCTCGTTGTAATGATGCTTGATCATGTAAATCAATATTGGCGCTTTCTAGGTGGATATTGCCACCCGATGCCATTGCCAATGTCGGAATCAAAGTAACTAATGCAATCAATAATTTTTTCATTAGTGTGTCACCCTCTCTGGTACTGGTTTGGTTTTTTCATTCTTACTGTAAATCCACAGCCATAAGAAGAAACCAAAATAAGTCACAGTAAAGATCCGCGCTGCAATCGTTAGCTCAGGTGTCGCAGGCACCGCACCCAAATATCCTAAGATAATAAAAGAGATTGCAAATTGACTAATATTTATTTTATGCGTCATGCTGCGGTAGCGAATTGATTTCACTTTACAGCGATCTAACCAAGGTAGAATAAACAACACGACAATCGCTAAGCCCATGCATATCACCCCAATCAACTTATCTGGAATAGCACGTAAAATGGCATAGAAAGGCGTGAAATACCAAACTGGTGCGATATGTTCTGGCGTTTTCATTGGGTTAGCCGCTTCAAAATTGGGCCCCTCAAGAAAATAACCACCGCCCTCAGGCATAAAGAACAAAATATAACAGAAGCCAATTAAGAAAACGGCCGTCCCCATGATATCTTTCACGGTATAATATGGATGGAATGGAATACCGTCTTTTGGCCAACCATTTTCATCTTTATTTTTCTTGATTTCAATACCATCAGGGTTGTTCGATCCCACTTCATGTAACGCAATTAAGTGTAGGAAAACTAAAACAACAAGTACTAAAGGCAAGGCGATAACATGCAAAGCAAAGAAACGATTTAATGTGGCACCAGAAACGACAAAGTCCCCCCTGATCCATAAGGTCAAATCATCACCAATAACGGGAATGGCACCAAACAAAGAGATAATGACCTGGGCACCCCAATAGGACATTTGCCCCCAAGGCAATAAGTACCCCATAAAGGCTTCAGCCATCAAGACTAAGAAGATTAGCATGCCAAATAGCCATAATAATTCTCTTGGTTTTTGATAAGAGCCATAGAGTAAGCCACGGAACATATGCAAATAGACCACCAAGAAAAAGGCTGAGGCCCCGGTAGAGTGCATATATCGTAATAGCCAGCCATACTCGACATCACGCATGATGTACTCAATAGAGGCGAAAGCCCCTTCTGAGGTAGGCACATAATTCATCGTTAACCAAATACCCGTAATCAACTGATTTACAAGTACAAGTAAAGCTAGCGAACCAAAGAAATACCAAAAGTTAAAGTTGGTTGGTGTCGCATACTGACCGACATGACGATTATATGTCGCGGTCATAGGAATACGTTCATCAATCCAGTCTACTAGATTTTTAATCATGAAGTAGCCCCTTCGTCTTCGCCAATAATTACGGTACCGTCATCGAGATATTGATGCGGTGGGATCACTAAATTCAATGGTGCAGGTACACCTTGAAAAACGCGACCTGACATGTCAAATTTAGAGCCATGACAAGGACAGAAAAATCCAGACGTGACACCTTTGACTTGCTCACCAAAAGAATCAGGCTGATAGGTTGGCGAACAACCTAAATGCGTACATAAACCAACGGCGATGAAATACTCAGGATTAATCGAACGACCAACATTCTGTGCATAAATAGGCTGTTGAGGCTCTAATGAATCGGGATCACGTAGTTGATCATTATGTGTTGGTAGCTCAGTAAGAACCGCTTCAGTACGACGGACAACCCATACAGGTTTCCCACGCCACTCAACACGGATCAATTGACCGGGCTCGACTTTGCTAATATTTACTTGAACCGGTGCACCTGCAGCTTTCGCTTTGGCACTCGGATTCCATGACTTAATAAAAGGAACCGCTACAGCGACGGCACCAGCACCACCCACTACGGCGGTTGCTGCGGTCAGGAATCTGCGGCGTCCGGTATTGACTGGCGCATTGCTCATCCACTTATCTCCAGAGAGTGTTGGAATTTTTGTTTTATAACGTTACTTGAAATCAAGCTTATATGCTGAAATCAATTAACATAGATTTGAGGCGCGCTCATTATAGCCAAAAATTAGAAACAGATCATAGTGAAAATACACAAGTATATTAACTATGTTAACTTAAGCGACATTTATGTATAAAAAACAAACAAGGGAAATGACAAGAGGCGATGATGAGCTGTTACAAATGTATATTAATGTGCTCATTCATGATCTCATCGAAAGCTGAGCCTTATAGTGCTTAGGAAAGAATACATTCCAAAGGAGCTTATAAGCAGATATAAAAAAGCCCGAACACTGTCGGGCTTTTTTAATGATCCATTTTTCAGCTCAGATTATTGACCCATTGGACTCTTCATGTATTTGAAGAATTCACTATCAGGATCTAAAATCATCACATTTGAACCATTAGCAAAACTAGCTTTATAAGCATCTAAACTGCGTAAGAAGCTGTATAAATCCGGAGCCTTAGTATATGCGTCAGCATAAATTTTAGCCGCTAAGGCATCGCCTTCACCACGGGTGGTTAATGCTTTACGCTGTGCTTCTGCAATTTGAACGGTGACACTCGCATCAGTTTTTGCACGAATGATTTCAGCTTGCTCACGACCTTGAGCACGATGCTCTTTAGCAACGGCTTGACGCTCAGCACGCATACGTTGATAAATACTGCTGCTCACGTTTGCAGGTAAATTAATTTGCTTAACACGTACATCAACCACTTTAATGCCTAAATCTGCTGCGCTATCGGCTGCGTTTTTAAGGGCATCAGATTGCATTTCATCACGTTCACCTGAAACAATCTGTTTAATGGTACGACGACCAAATTCAGTACGAAGATCGTTATTAATCTTACGCTGCAATAACGATTCAGCAGTGGCTTTTTGACCGCCATTGGTCGATAAGTAATAACGCTCAAAGTCCATAATCTTCCACTTAACATAGGAATCGACCATCAGATCTTTCTTTTCAGAAGTCACAAAACGATCTGCTTGTCCATCAAGTGTTTGAATACGCGCATCAAGGTATTTAACTTTATCCAACATCGGGACTTTTAAATGCAGTCCAGGTTGATAAACTTTAGTCTTACCATCAACCTTAATAATGACGCCAAAACGAGACACAATGGCTCTTTCACCTTCATTCACAACCATCAAGGATGATAAGCCAATTGCAATAATTAAAGCGATGATAATCGCCGTTAATTTACCCATGATTAATTTCTCCCCTGCCGAGTACGTTCACTACGACTTGAGCGACCGTCCAATGGAATGCTACTTGGGATCCCAGAAACGCTCGCAGGCATCACCTGAGTCGTATTCTTCATGGTATTACTCTTTTGCTTTGTTGATGTTGACTCCATTAACTTATCTAAAGGTAAATACATCATATTATTACTGTTTTTAGAATCAACTAAGACTTTGCTTGTCCCTGATAGTACCGCTTGCATCGCATCTAAGTAAAGACGCTCACGAGTGACATTCGGCGCGGCTAGATATTCAGGCAATAGCTTATTAAAACTAGCGACTTGACCTTCAGCTTCTAAACTCACACGCTGTTTATATGCATTCGCTTGCTCTTCCATACGCTGTACTTGGCCGCGCGCTTTTGGCTCAATCTCACGAGAGTAAGCTTCTGCTTCACGAATAAAACGCTGCTGATCTTCTTGTGCTGAAATAGCATCATCGAACGCATTTTTCACTTGCTCAGGAGGACGAGCGGGTAAAAAGTTCACATCAACGATGTCGATACCCGTATTATAAGGCTTCATAATACGATTAATCTCATCCCAAGTGTCACGGCGAATTTGATCCCGCCCTGTCGTTAAGATATCGTCCATCGTATTGTGACCAACAACGAATCTGAGCGCACTATCGGTCGCTTCGCGTAAACTACTGTCGGCATTCACGACACTATAGAGGTAATCTTTCGCATTCACGATACGATATTGGACATCCATTTCAACCTGAACAAGGTTTTCATCCTTCGTTAGCATACTGCCTGAAGCCGGAATCGATCTCACCGTTGAAACGTTAACAGGGGTCACTGTATCGATAAAAGTGGCCTTCCAATGCAGGCCGGGGCCCACTTCACCGATATACTGACCAAACCTTAATACCACGCCTTTTTCAGCTTCTTTTACTGTATAAAAACCCGATAATCCCCACGCAACCGCGAGAATACCTAATACAATTAAAACCGCAAATGAACTGACACCTGAGCCACTGCCTTTGCCGCCAAAGCGCTTAATCAAATTACGATAGACTTCATCTAAATCTGGTGGGCCTTTATCATTCCCACTTTTTTTCCCCCAAGGGTCATTGCCCTTGTTACCGGGCTCGTTCCAAGCCATTTAGTACTCCGTATACATGTATAAAATAAAAGAAACGACTAAATATTAGCTTCTACTGTATCATTTTCTTCAACAATAAAAGCGGTTAATTCCCCATCACTCTGTTTCACTAATCGTAGCCAATCAGTTTCCAACAAACGCACAGACAAAATACAGTTACCGAATTCGTCATATTCCTTTGCTTGTATGGCATCCAGCCGATAAAAATGCCCAAGATAATGTCCAGCTTGAACAGGGATCCGTAACGTAAAATGACAACTCGTCTTACCCACTAATGCGTTAATGGCTTCCTGCAATAAGGCTAAGCCTTGCTGATGCTGGGCAGAAACCCAAACCCGCATTGGCTTACCTTCATCATCATAATCAATATGAGGGCTCACATCGTCTAATAAATCAATCTTATTACATACTATTAATTGTGGTATCTCCGCGGCTTCAATATCGTGAAGTACTTTTTGTACTTGTTCAAAATTGTCATCCATATTTTCATCTGCACAATCAACAATATGCAGCAACAAATCTGCCTGACGCGTTTCTTGTAATGTCGCCTTAAACGCGGCAACAAGATCATGAGGTAAATGACGAATAAACCCTACCGTATCGGCAAGAATAACGCTACCGTCACTAAGATCAAGTTTTCTTAACGTTGGATCTAAAGTCGCAAACAGTTGATCTGCCGCGTATACATCTGACGCCGTTAATACATTAAATAAGGTTGATTTTCCCGCATTGGTATAGCCAACTAAAGACACTGTAGCTAAATCACTACGATTACGTGCCCGCCGACTCTGTTCCCTTTGTTTGTCCACTTTTGCTAGACGTTTATTAATCGTTTTAATCCGACCTCTTAATAAACGTCTATCGGTTTCGAGCTGGGTTTCACCCGGCCCACGCATACCAATGCCACCTTTTTGCCTCTCTAAATGCGTCCAACCTCTAATTAAGCGCGTTGACATGTGGCGCAATTGCGCTAGCTCCACTTGCAACTTGCCTTCATAGGTTCTCGCTCTTTGAGCAAAAATATCTAAAATCAATGTAGTACGGTCTAATACACGACATTGGCACAAAAGCTCAAGATTTCTCTCTTGAGCAGGACTTAATGCGTGATTAAAAATCACCACATTAGCATCTGTAGCAGCAACCATAGCAGCTAATTCTTCAGCCTTTCCTGATCCTACGAAATATTTCCTATCAGGAGAGCGGCGGCTTCCGGTAATAACGCCTATAGACTGGGCTCCTGCTGACTCAACTAATAACTGCAGCTCAACAAGATCTTCTCTACTATCTTCATCGGAAAAATCAACATGAACAAGTACAGCATTTTCACCAGCCTCATAACGATCAAACAAAAAGTAAACTCCTTAAATTAAACGTCATCGTTTTCATCATTAGGTGCATTGTAACTCGGCTGCACATTCGGTGATGGCTGATGATTAGAAACATTAAATGGGCGAGAAGGCACGACAGTTGAAATGGCATGCTTATATACCATTTGGCTAACAGTGTTCTTCAATAAAATGACAAATTGATCAAATGACTCCACTTGACCTTGTAGCTTTATACCATTAACTAGATAGATTGATACAGGAACGCGCTCACGACGCAAAGCGTTCAAAAACGGGTCTTGTAAAGATTGCCCCTTAGCCATTTCTCATTTCCTTTTTATGTAATATTCAGTAATAAATTTAATAAAGAAAACTTTATTGTTTGGTTTTAGTATTATACAGCTGCAGCTAATAAGCTAGCGACACAGTCGCATTATTGTGGCAAGATTATTTTGCTCACCGCTTTCTAGCCAATTTAATTCTGGCCATCCTCGTAACCATGTTAGTTGACGCTTAGCCAATTGCCTAGTCGCGACGACAGCTTTTTCAACCATAATACCATATTCAATGTCACCATTTAGGTATTCCCAACATTGACGATAACCAACACAACGCATTGATGGTAAATCTAAATGTAGATCCTTTCTGGCTTTCAATTTTTGAACTTCTTCAACAAACCCTTCAGCTAACATCCCGCTGAATCTCTGCTCAATAGTCTTGTGTAACATCTTTCTATCCTTGGGTGCAATCGCAAATTGCACAACAGCATAAGGAAATGTATCAGATTTTGTTTGAGAAAGCTCCGTTAAAGAACGCCCCGTAAGCCTAAAAACTTCTAAAGCGCGTGATAGCCTCTGAGGATCATTTGGATGGATCCTTGCTGCGGAAACGGGGTCTATCTGCGCTAATTCATCATATAAACTTTGCCAGCCTCGCGTTTCAGCTTCTATTGCTATCTGTTTACGTATCTTTGCATCTGCCGCAGGTAAGGGAGATAACCCTTCGAGTAATGCCTTAAAATAAAGCATTGTTCCCCCAACGAGTAAGGGGATTTTACCTCGCTGAAAAATATTCTCTATTTCATTCAATGCGTCTCGCCTAAAATCAGCAGCAGAATAGCTCTCATTGGGTTCGATTATATTAATCAAACGATGAGGTGCACTTTGCAACTCTGCTAAGCTCGGCTTTGCCGTTCCAATATCCATCCCTTTGTAAATTAAGGCTGAATCTACAGATATGATTTCACAATTAAACTCTGCTACAAGCTTTATCGCCAATGCGGTTTTGCCGGATGCTGTCGGTCCCATCAAGGTAATGACTTTCTGAGATATCTCTTTACTCACTGGTATTCTCTTTTAACCATGCTTGCCAAGGAAGCCTGACAGCTTGCATTATCGTTGTTTCTTGAAGACTGTCATCTAATTCAGTCCACTTTAACCAAATATCTGACGGTGCAGTAAATTTTATTTTATTAACATCGGTTAACCAAGCCACTAAGGCTATTTCATTTGGCTCTTCAAATCTTATCCATTGAAGCAGTTCAGGAATAAGCGTTGCTAACTGACAATCTCTTAAATATGGGGGCACTTTCTTTATTATCAACTGCCCAAGCCGAATTGATAACTCAATTCCTAATTTTTTAAGTAATAAATTTCTTAGTGCAATCGTGTCAATCCAATCAGGATCGGCAGAGATAGAGACGGGCATCAATAAGGGCTGTCCAATCAGTCCGTTTGTCAGCTTACGGCTTATTTCATTTTGCAAAACAACAATAGCAACTTCTGATATCTTTAGTAGCTGTAAATCTTCACTTTTCGTTATCACCCAATACTCCCCGCCTAAAATAACAGGCATTGTCAGGTGCGAATGTACGCTCCGCTTTAAAGTCGCCACAGAGGTATTTGTCGTCAGTAATGCCCCATAAGAAGCAATCTCTGCTTTAGAAGGTAATTCAGCCCGTTTACTCTCTTGTACTGAGAATAGCGGCTGACGAAACGACTGCTTTGTACCCTCTTCGAGCATGAGATCGTCTTCAAGCTCTGTAGCACTCAATAACATTGATTCTTTGCCTACTGTTGATGCTGGCTGAGCATCATCAATATGGCTATTTTCTGCTGTACTAGCTGTATGTTCCCTTAACCTTATTGGTGTTTGTGAATTTTTGTACTCAGCTATTGGAATAATGTGCTCTACAACATGGGACTTAGCCTCTGTTTGGCTCTGTGAGTTTAACGGTACATTTGATGATCCAGCGCTTTCAACAGTAGAAAATGCCTTTACACCTGCATCATCCGCTTTAATAGCATTGCTATGGATCTGGATTAAGGCCGACTGTAAAGCTTGCAATAAATAGTCATGGACATATCGACTCTGATGAAATCGAACCTCATGCTTTGCAGGATGTACATTCACATCCACTTGATAAGGATCAATGGTCAACATTAATACATAACTTGGGTTAATCGTCAAATTCAACTCATTAAAAGCTTGCCTAACAGCATGATTAACCAAGCGATCACGGATTAATCGCCCATTAACATAGAAATACTGAATATCAGCGTGATTCGAATGAATTTCAGGGGATTGTAAATAACCGTTAAGTTTAAGATCACTATGCTCACAATCAATGTGTAGTGCCGTTTCAGCAAATACTTTACCGCATACTTGCCCTAAACGTTGAAGATATTGCGTTTGTGAATTGGCGCTGCGATAATTCCTCACCATCTTACCATTATGTTTTAAGGTAAAATGTACATTTTTTCTGGCTAAAACAATGCGTTTTAACCATTCATCAATATGCGTAAACTCTGTTTTATCACTCTTTAAAAAGCGCCGCCTAGCCGGCGTATTAAAAAATAAATCCACCACTTCAATGCTTGTTCCAACAGGGTGTGCTGCTGGTAAAACCTTCACCGCCATCTCAATACCCTCGGTTTGAGCTTTCCAAGCTTGGTTTTGTTCAAGGGTATTCGATGTTAATGTTAATCTGGATACTGAACTAATACTGGCTAATGCTTCGCCCCGAAAACCAAAACTTAAAATAGCGTCCAAATCATCTAAGCTACTCAACTTTGAAGTGGCATGGCGTGACAACGCAAGGGTTAAATCAGCCTTTTCTATTCCAGAGCCATTATCTCGAATACGAATTAACTTACTGCCACCTTTTTCAATTTCAATATCAACTTGCGATGCCCCAGCATCTAAACTGTTTTCAACCAGTTCTTTAATCACTGAAGCAGGCCTTTCCACCACTTCACCCGCCGCAATTTGATTGGCTAACTGCGGGGGCAATTTAAGAATACTCATGATAATACTTCCCAACCTTTCAAAGCCGTAACCAAAACACTGATCTGCAAACTCCCCTTGTAAAACACATTATACTTTGGGGATAATAAGTTTTTGTCCGATACGCAAGCCATTGGACTTCAATTGATTCGCTTTTTTAATACTGGCCATCGATACCCGATAACGTTGCGCTAATACTGACAAAGACTCACCTTTTCTCACGGTATGGCGTCTTTTAGCTTGGCTAGCAAGAAAAGAGTTTGTCGGTGGATAGGTCTTAAAATAAGACAACACACCTTTATAAACCGCATTCGATAATTTAGTTTGATGTTCTCTTTGCGTCAATAATTTTGCTTCTCGTGCATTCGAAATAAACCCAGTTTCTACCAATATCGATGGAATATCGGGTGATTTAAGCACCGCAAAGCTCGCTGATTCCGGTTTACTTTTATGTAATTGCGTTACTTTTCCTAAGTTTGTTAATACTTTCCCAGCAACATTGTGACTCATTGCCATTGATCTATCCATCGACATATCCAGCAAAGTCATGGCTAAATATTGCTCATTGTCGGTATTTTTAATGATCTCTCCAGCGCCGCCTAATAGCTCTGAATGCTTTTCTTTTTTCTCCAACCACCGACCTATCTCACTGTTTGCTCTACGCATAGAGAGCACCCAAACCGATGCTCCTTTGGGCCTAGAAGAGGTAAATGCATCGGCATGAATAGAAATCAATAAATCTGCTTTACTGTTACGCGCTATTTCAGAGCGTTTATTTAAATTAACAAAATAATCACCTGTGCGGGTCATCACCGCTTTCATACCGGGAGTCGAATTTATTTTTTTCGCTATTTTTTTCGCTATTTCAAGCACAACCTTTTTTTCATAAACGCCAGAAGCACCAATAGAACCGGGATCGTCTCCACCATGACCCGCATCAATAGCTACAATCACATCTCGCATTTTTTTAGGCGCAGTCAAGGTATTACTTTTCGCCGCTTGGCTGTCATCTAAATCAACCACCAAACGATTACCATACGGGGCTGTAGGAGATAAAGAAAATAAATTCGCTTTAACCGGTTTAACGAGATCAATCACCAGACGTAGTGTGCTTTTATTAGGCGGAGTACTGATCCTAATACCCTTAACAATTTTACTATTATTGGCTATTTTCTTAAGATTAACGGACGTTTGCCCTCCTTTTAAATCAACCACAACCCGATCAGGATTCGTTAAAATAAAATGTGAGTATTGAGGTGATCCACTTAAATCAAATACCACCCGAGTCGATTCAGGTGCAGCCCATATCCTGACTCCTGCAAGTTTATTTGCACCATAAGAGAATAAAGAAACAAAGCACGTCAATAAAAGGATAATTGATTGAATGAACAGTTTATTTTTTTTCATTATTAATACACGACAGCATGCTGTAACCTTTCTCTGTTTTTGCTTCTAAGGTTATTATTCTCTCCATCCCATCATATTTCATCAAAATGGCTACATCCGCCTCTGGGATCAATCCAAATCCACGATCTGGCCACTCAATTAACCCTATGCTGTTATCGGTGAAATAATCTCGTATCCCCATAAACTCAAGCTCTTCAGGATCAAGCAGTCGATATAAGTCAAAATGATAAACGACCATATCATTAAATTCATAAGGCTCAACTAACGCATAGGTTGGACTTTTCACTGCACCTTTATGACCTAACCCTTGTATCAATCCTCGACTTAATGTTGTTTTTCCTGCACCGAGATCGCCGCTCAGATAAAGTACACACGGCGCTTTCATTACACCGGCCAGTGCTGCTCCCAACGTCACAGTTTCATCTTCATTCCTAAGATGAAGTGTGACTGATGTTATTCTTGATATCATAGTTACTTCAATTAAGTGTAAACACATTATTTAAAGTCAGTATTTTATACTAAACGGCTGCTTATCTAAACAATCCCATTCAGATTTTAATGATATTCTCATTGAGGAGCTTGCGAATAAAAAGCATTAGATCACTGGCAAGCATACCTCTCTCCCCCTCTTTTATGGCTAAGTCGGCGGCTTTCCCATGTACGACAACACCTAGAATCGCTGCATGCAATGCCGTTAGCCCCTGAGCTAGTAATGCCCCAATAACGCCCGAAAGCACATCCCCACTGCCAGCTGTAGCCAGTCCTGGATTACCAACAGGTACCACAATCATCTGTTCTCCATCATAAATAAGAGTACCTGCACCTTTCAGTACAACGACTCCACCATATATTTGATAAATTTGCTTAACTGCCGAAAATCTATCTTGCTCAACCTCGACGCGAGAAATATCTAATAGCCTTGCGGCTTCCCCAGAATGAGGTGTTAATATCCAGTCACCATGGTGCCAACCTTGTCCTTTAAGTAAATTTAATGCATCCGCATCGACCACACAGTGTTTATTACAATGCTTGGCGGTATTCAATAAAGCTTCTCCCCATGGCCCCCTTCCAAGCCCTGGTCCAATCACTAGAACATCAGCCCAATCAAAGCGTTTTCGAACATCTTTATCTATCCTGTCGCAAGCACAAAACATTATTTCCGGTCTTCTACTGCTCACCACCATCAGATGCTCTGATTTAGAAATAACACTAACAAGACCCGCACCGGCTCGCAGACACGCTTCCGCCGCCATGCTTACGGCCCCAACCATCCCCGTGTCACCGCCGATAATCAACACCTTACCATTATCTCCTTTATGGCTATCTTTCTGTCTAGGTGGTAACATTTTCGCAAGATTAAGCTGAGAAACTTTTATAGTTTTCGATTCTGGTAGTTGATTAATCAATCCAACAAAAGCATGATGAACTTGCCCGGTGCAATGGCGTGCTCTCCCCGTATATAAACCTTGCTTTATACCACCAAATGATAAAGTGACATCGGCAATAATCGCCGATGAAAAAGCAAACCCAGTATCAGCATCGATACCCGATGGCACATCAAGGCTCAATACCCAAGCCTTACTCTCATTGACGGCACTAATAACACTTTCAAGTTCTGGTGTTAATTTCCCTTTTCGAAGCCCTGTCCCCAATAGACCATCAACAATCACCTGTGCGCCTAAAATAACACTCACATTAAAAGGTTGCACTGTACCACCTTGACTAAGATAAGCACCTTTTGCTCGTTCCAATTCAGTACTTAAATGAGTTTTATGATGAGACATGACACTCGCTTGGATCCCTGCATGTAATAATAAACTCGCTAGTAGATAAGTATCAGAACCATTATTGCCATTCCCCGCTAATAAATAAATCGGTTCCGCCGTTTTCTCTAACTGCTTTAATAATTCAAACGCAGCAGCTGCAGCGAATTCTACCAATCCAAATAATGAAGTATGCCCCTTATCGACAACTCGTATTTCAGCTTCTTTAATATGTTTACTTAAATAGAGAGTTGTAAAAGTTAATGCGTCATGGTTCATTTCTCCCTCCTTGAAATATGGCTTGTCATCATTTTAATGATATATGCATAGCTCTAAATAGCCTCCCCATTCTTGTCAATACATTTAACTACAACCTGTAATAAGTACATCAAAACCACAGCCCTTAACACAGTTCAATGAATGATAATTAATCTAATATCATGTATGGATCGAAATTGAAGGCTCTCGGAGTCAAAAACAAAATGGCTAATTTTATAATTAGAACTACATTAAATATAGAAAAGAGACTATTAGGCTTCAATCAATACACCAATAGGTAACATAATGACATGAATAACTCACGTAAAAGAAGGATCTTAATTGTGACTGTCGCCATTATCATTGCTGCTATTGGATCTTACTTTATCAAAGCCGATTATAAAGCAAAGCAACTCGCCGAACAGCCAGCTCCCACCGCTATTATCGTTGAAATGACAAAAACAAAATCCACAAACATAGGCACTGTCATTCATGCCGTTGGAACAATACAATCTTTTAGTGGTGTCATGCTACGAGCTCAAATTGCTGGCAGAATCACAGCCGTCAATGTGCGCTCTGGAAGTCATGTTAAACAGGGTACCATCATTATAGAGATTAACCCACAAGTGTTGGCAGCTCAACTTGCTGAAGCTCAAGCAGAACTCAAACTCACTGAATTTGAATACCAGCGTCAGAAAAAGCTCTACGACCGAAAAGTCATTTCATTAGAACAATTAACCACAGCCAAAAGTAATTATCTTATCAATAAAGCAAAAATTGTTTCCGCTCAACAATCATTAGATTTAGCCAGCACTAAAGCTGAATTTGACGGCCAAATAGGGCTCATTAATGTTGAAGTTGGGGATGGCGTTGATATTGGGCAAGAGTTAGCAAGCTTAGAAGTCATTGATCGCCTACGTGTTGAGTTCGCTATTCCTCAAAAATATATCAAGCTTGTCAAAAAAGGCGATAAAATCGACATCAGCTCAAGTACTGAGGGAAATAGTCCCAGCCATATTGGTACTGTATATGCCATCGATCCTTTACTGGATGAAGGTACACGCACCGCCAGTATACGTGCCGAAGTCTCACCCAAAGGATTAATTCCGGGTAGTTATGCCGAAATAAGCCTGATGCTCGATGATAAAAAACCAGCTTTACTCATTCCACAAACAGCCGTTATTCACTCGTTATACGGTAACTATGTGTATAAAGTCGTTGGTGGAAAAGCTAAACGTACCGTCATTTCATTAGGGGAAAGACAAGCCAATACAGTGATCGTCACCAAAGGACTACAAGCAGGGGATACGATTGTCAGCGCCGGATTACGAAAAGTATCAGACGGTGCCTTAATTAGCATGGGTCAACCAGAAAAAAACACTCCGCCACAGCCATCAAAAACATAAAGGATTCACAATAACCATGTTGATTCAAAGGTTTATTGAAAAACCAGTTTATGCTATTGCTCTTTGCCTGTTAATTATCCTGCTCGGTTTAGCCGCTTATAAAGAGCTGCCTGTAAGACACTTCCCTCTTCTTCCCACATCAGAAGTGACCATCACAACAGCCTTTCCAGGTGCAAGCCCAACAGTAATGGAAGAATTTGTGACCGTTCCAATGCAACGTGCATTAACCGGATTACAAGGCCTTGACTATTCCATGGCCAGTAATACAGCCGAACAAAGTCTGATCACTCTTAAATTTTTTATTGGAACCGATGTTGATGCCGCGCTATCCCAAATAGGCAATCGTATTAATGGACTCATGTGGGAATTACCGACTGGCATTAATAGCCCTGTTATCACTAAAATTGATCCTAATGCGGGTGCAACAAGCGGCATTCTTTATATCGAGAGTACTTCGAATACGTTAAATAATAAACAAATCACAGAATACCTACGTAATATTGTTGTACCTCGACTTGAAACGGTCTCTGGCGTCTACGAAATTAACATTTTTGGGGGAAGGCAATATGCGATGCGAATTTGGCTACTACCTGAAAAAATGGCTGCCCATAACGTTACCTCAGATGACATTACCACAGCATTAAATAACAATAACTTGCGTTCAACAACAGGCTCTCTTTATGGCGATCTCGTTAAAATTAATGTCAGTACCAATACTAATTTATCGAGCGTAACAGATTTTGATAATATCGTGATCCGCAATGAGAGTGGTCGTTTTGTTAGAATAAGAGACATCGGTTATAGCGAGTTTGGGGCGACAGACTACCAAAGTGGTGGCATTGTTCACGGAGAATCTGCTGTTATTTTAGGCATTACTGCAGCCGATAAAGCCAATTCGATAGAAACAGCTGATAACATCATTGCGTTACTTAAAGTCATCCAAGCCGATGCCCCTGATGGTTTTCATATCGCACCCAATTGGAACGTGACTCAATTTAGCAAACAATCGATTGAAGAAGTATATAAAACTTTTTTTGAGGCCGGCTTTTTTGTCTTTATTGTTATTTTTGTCTTTTTAGGCTCCTTACGTTCAATTACTATCCCCCTCGTTACCATTCCTTTATCCATGCTAGGCGCTGCAGCGGTTATGTGGATCATGGGATATAGTTTAAACGGTTTAACCTTACTGGCTTGGGTCCTTGCCATTGGCTTAGTGGTTGATGACTCCATTGTGGTATTGGAAAACATTCACCGCCACATGGAACAAGGCATGACTCGACTACAAGCCGCCATTGCCGGAGTCAAAGAACTGCGCTTTGCCATTTTTACCATCACCTTATCTGTTGCGACGGTGTTTGCTCCTATCGCCTTTGTTCCTGGATTCTCGGGGGCATTCTTTCAAGAGTTTGCTTTAACCATGTCTTTTGTTGTACTGGTATCAGGCATTCTCGCCTTATTCGTCACTCCTGTTATGTGTACTTATTTATTGCCTAAAAAAGGGCAGCAAACAAAACTGACTCACATTGCCGATGCGCTATTTCGCAAAGTGCGTATTGCTTATAAAAAAGTATTATCAGCAGTACTTCAAATGGAATGGATGGTCGCCATCGCCTTTATTATATTAATCTTAGGAGGAATAAAGTTATTTGAAGAGATCCCTTCTGAACTCATGCCCATAGAAGATACAGGTGCCATTAATATATTAGGCTTAGGCCCCAGTAATGCTAATTATGAATATTTAGTCAAATACACTAAACCCATTAACGATATTTACGCCTCTATCCCAGAAAAAAGATCATCGGGTATGATTAACGGTATCCCATTATTTGGCGCAACCAACAGTATTAGTTGGATCTTATTAAAACCACAAAATCAACGTAAACGCAGTGAGGATGAAATTCTTCAAGAAATACAAGAAAAAGCCGCAGCAATTCCCGGCATCCAAGCATTTGCTTTTAAACTGAACACCGTTCCAGGTGGGACTCAGCAACCTTTAAGTTTTGTCTTGAAATCTGCCGATACCTATGAACAAATGAGCTTTCATGTCGATAAACTGTTAGCTGACTTAACCCTTTATCCTGGTATAACCAATCCAAGTACGACATTTAGGATCGATAAACCTCAACTGCAAGTTGCCATAAACCGTGATAAAGCCGCCGACTTAGGGGTGACGGTTAACGATATTGAAAGCACACTCAATACCATGCTGGGTAAACCTGTTGTCGGCTTTTTCGGCTTAGACGGCTACGATTATGAAGTGATCCCACAAGTCCCTCAAGCCTATCGTATGAATCCAAGTGATTTAAATCAGATGTATGTCAGAGCGGCGAACGGTGAAATGGTGTCCTTAGAAAATGTCATTAGCTATTCAGAAACTGTCATTCCACAAAGCTTAGATCAGTTTGATCAAATGCGCTCAGCTACCATCACAGCCAGTATTGGAAATCACTTTTCCTTAAGCCAAGCCATCGATTACTTAAAAAATTACGTCGATACGCAAATGCCTAATAATTACAATTATGACTTTACGGGTGAAGCGCGTGATCTATTACGCTCAGGCAGCCAACTTGCTACCGCTTTTGGCTTCGCCTTAGCGTTAATTTATTTATTATTAGTTGTCCATTTTAATAATTTCCTCGATCCTTTTATTGTCATGCTAAGTGTTCCTTTGGCGATTGTCGGGGCGTTATATGCCATGTATATGACCGATACCACTTTAAGCATCTACACTAAAATCGGTTTGATTATGTTAGTTGGACTCATTAGTAAAAATGGCATTTTAATTGTTGATTTTGCGAATAACCTACGCAGAGAAGGAATGAATGTTCGTCAAGCCATCATTAACGGAGCTTCTATCCGTTTGAGACCTATTTTAATGACAGCATTATCCATGATCTGTGGCGCCTTACCCTTAGTTATCTCTGATGGACCAGGCTCCGTTGCACGTAACCAAATTGGTTGGGTGATCATAGGTGGAATGGCGTTAGGGACCTGTTTAAGCTTATTTGTTGTCCCCACAGCCTATTTAACCATTAATAAAATACTGGGTCGAAAAGAAGCTTTTCAGGACACTAAATCAACCTGAACTCGGTTTAATCCTTGCCACTTAATACCGCTATGGCTATCCCGAATTCAGGTGATCAACAGACAATGTTGTTTATGATTGTAAAATAGGGTCGCTTGACAAGGTTTTATTTTTGGTTATATGGCGCCATAACATCGGAGCGACGATAACAAACATAATCATTGTCGATACCGGCAAGACTAACCAAATGCCATTGATCCCCATCCACTTAGGTAAAAAATATAAAAAAGGCAGCTGAATAAATAAGTTCCCTATTGAGATCCACAATGAACGACCGCCGATGCCTACGGCCATAAAATACATACTGGCCAGCACAATAATCCCATCTAAAAACATCGCAAAAAGATGCAAACGGATCCCTAAGATGGCTGCTTGGATTAATACCGGATCAGAATCATTAAAAAAGCCTATTATGGTATAAGGAAATAAATTTAATATTGCAGTCCAAATCAAACCAGCCACCACTGTTGCTTTAGCAGACAGCAGCACCATCTTTCTAATGTTTTTTGGTTGTGATGCACCATAGAAAAAACTCACAGGGGGCTGCATACCTTCCGCTAAGCCTTCGGCAACGAGGTAATAAAGCACCATCAAATAACCCACAATAGCGAAGGCACCAACATTCACAGAGGTGCCATATTCCATGAATAAACGATTATGCAGTGCAAAAACAAAGCTGACATATAAATACATTACAAAGCTAGAAGCACCCAATAACACGATCCTCTTAGCAAGCGGTAGGCTAAATACAAAATACTCTCTTCTAAACTCAATCTGAGACTGCTTGGAACAAAAATAGATTAAGCCACCAATACAAACCGATAATTGAGCAAAAAGGGTTGCCATTGCCGCCCCTTTCAAACCTAAATTAAATTGAACAATAAAAAGATAATCTAAAACTATATTTAAAACCGCGCCAAATATTAGTAATCCAGTCGCCATTCTCGGTGCTTCATTGTTTCGAATAAAGATTGGCATAGCGGCAGCACACAAGGTCACTATACCACCGGCCACAAAGACACTGAGATACTGAGATACTGAGATACTGAGATACTGCTCTGCAATCAATAGCGTCTCACCGATTCCTCCTTGAGCCATTAAAAAGCCTCTGCCACCAAAAAATAATAATAAAAAAACTATGACCCCGAATCCAAGCATTAATATTCCTGAAGTACTTAATATTTGAACTGTTTTTTTCTGGTGACTCAACGCCCGCCCCATCTCGCTCTGCCCACGAGTGATGGAGATTAAGCTCCCATACCAATCATCAATCCTAGGCCTGCAATCACATAAATAATAGGCCATACCATATTAACGCCAGCTAATCCTTGTTGACCTAAATAATGACCAATAAAAATGCCATCAACAATTTGATAAATACCATTCACTAACATTGCTGCAATTGATGGAAAAGCGTAACGCCAGAAAGTGCGTTTAATATTAACATCGGTAGACTTTAAGCTGACTTGCATTTATATAACTTATCTCTAAGAAAACAACGTTAACGAGACTACCCTGCTAAAATAGATAAATAAAATCACATTCTATCTGTATTTCGGATAGATGAACGAGATCTGAGCACATGAACTGGACACTCGCGCAATTAGAAATGTTCGTACTCGCAGTCACACAAGGATCATTTTCTGCTGCGGCACGTAAACTAGGACGCGCTCAATCAAGAGTCAGTACTGCCATTGCCAATTTAGAAACCGATTTAGGCTTTGTTTTATTCGATAGAAATGGAAAATTTCCTGTTTTAACGAAAAATGGTAATGATATGTTTGTTCAAGCCCAAGCCATAATCGAACAATTTCAGCGCTTACAATCTAGGGGGTGTTGACAATTGGCCATGATTAGCTGATTAAGATACAATTTTTCTCTTTGAAATTCATATGTCTCGTAAAATGATTAGCGATAAGCAGTGGCGACGAATTCAT
>NZ_JAKIKS010000074.1 GCF_023284005.1 Shewanella surugensis | reverse complement strand
TATTGGTTTTTCATTTGAGAACCTTGGCCGATTTTGTGAGAGATTGAAGCTTATAGGCAGCTAACCCTCTTTTCTATACCAAAGTGTGTCGGTTATTATGGCAATCTAAGAATCAATAGGACTGGATAATGCATACTCAAGCCCCAATGCCCAAGAGGTGCCGATGCTTTCCATTGTTTGAAATTGTGTTTTTAATCTTATATGACTAATGGGATAGGAGAAGCTGAGCATATAACCTGTATCAATGGGTTGTGATATAGCGACATCATCGTCATAAACGTGTTCTTGCTTTTGATACATTCCGCCGAGTATTAGGTTGGCTATTTCAGTTTGAAAAGTGGCTCGAAAAATATTATAGCCCTTAACATTAACATCATAAGCCATTGCAGCATAAATGAGCGTGTCATTTAACCAGATGTCGCCATATCGTGCGGCAATACTGTAGCCATTTTTAGTCTCTTGCTTTTCATTGGCATTGGCAAGGTAAGTCAGCCCTAAGTTTACTCCTCGCCAGTTTGGTGTTACGTAAGTGGCAGTTTGAGGCAATCGGTCTTGTCCTTTAAATAGATGCTTGATATCGGCGGATAAATAGTTGAATAAGTCGATAATACCTTCGGAGCGTTTTAATAACGTTTTGTCACGCCCTATAGCCAATACACCGAAATCTCCCTGTAGGCCTATATATTGATCTTTAGCTGAAAAGTCATCCTTATCATCTTTTCCACTTTCCATTTATAGGAGATATTATAAAACACGTTAAGGGTGTCGTTGAGACGGCTTTCTCCTCTTATGCCCAAATACCCATAAATATAAATACTCATTTCTGTTTCAGCCGCTTCAATGTATTCAGGGTTGATACTGAGTCGGCCAAATAAAGTGAATATTGTCTTCATTAGCAGATAGGTAAGTGAAGATTAAAATTAAGAATAAATGTTTATCAATCTGATAGGTGTTGTTTTTATGATGCCCAAGTGTTTTCTTTGTGTATATAGGTACAGGTTTGAAGTAGTCATACTAGATAACGGGGATCTGATATAGATTAAGAATAATAAGGATCGATTGGTTACGTAACTAATTAAATAAATTAGACAAAGAGAGTATTAGTCATTTAAAGCTTATTTGTTAAAGTTAATCTTATGGTTGAAGAGACATGATAATGTTAAGGAGTCAGATGTTCATACGTAAAGCGATCCCCAGTGACATTAATGAGATGAGTGCATTAATGATGTGTTCGGCAAAACAGCACATTACGCCTATTTTAGATGAAAAGGCTGAGGTATTGTTATTGAATTCCATGTCTACAGATAAATTAGCGCAATATTTTGATGAGGATCATGATTATTATGTCGCTATTATTGATGATCAGATCGTTGGACTTATCGGTATGAAAGCGGTTTCTCATTTACTTCATTTGTTTGTATCTGATGCTTTTCAGGGTAGAGGACTCGCTAGACGGTTATGGAAAACGGCTAAAATGGCGGCGTTAAATGGCGCAGAGTTAATGGCTTTCACCGTTAACTCTGCAATTAATGCCCAAAAAGTGTATAAAAAATTAGGCTTTGTGCCTATTGACGGGATCAGAACCTGTAATGGATTTTCGGACATCCCGATGACATTAACGCTTTCTAACGTTGATGAAAAAGCGGAATGAGCTATTTAACCTGAACTCGGGATAAGCCGCGTCGCTGAATACCGCTATTTTTGCCCCTATCTGTGTTGGAATTACGAGTAATAGCGGGCTATTACGGTCGAAACTCCGCCTTGATATCGACAATAATGTCGACACTCAGCAGGAAATAAGAAGGTAAACTCACCAGGTAATCCGTAATGGTATGATTTATAAATGAATAAAAGTAAGCCGGACACTCATTACCCCGAGTTCAGGTTATTTAACGGTAGGTTAATCGACTATTATCAAAAATATTTAGAAAGTGTATAAGTGATTAGCCTCTAACTCTAGGTTAATTTAGTCATTATAATCGCTTCATTCCATTCATTAAGAGAAAACATCATGACAAAGTTAACCATTGTTGCCCGTATTCAAGCGAAGCAAGATAAAATTGATTTAGTTAAGTCTGAATTACTAAAGTTGATTGAGCCGACTCGTCAAGAAAAAGGTTGTTTACAATACGATTTACATCAAGATAATACCGACCCAAGTGTATTTATGTTTCATGAAAGTTGGGAAAGCCGTGAACTTTGGCAAACACACATGGGCAATACGCATCTGCAAGCTTATATGGCGGCGACTGATGGTGCTGTTGAAAGCTTTATCCTGAATGAAATGGCACAGATTGCCTAATGTTATATAGCACTCATTAAGTGTTTAAATATAAATAAAGCTCGCATAACGGCGAGCTTTTTAGTGCTGTTTTTTATGTGATGTAGAGTGGAGGCTCGAGGCTATTTAATATCACTATTATGTCTTTATCCTATATGACCTTATTAAGATTATTTTTAATAGGTAACCTCTTGGTTTGCGGCCATCGAGAGGCGTCAGCATTCACGACTTGAGTGGTCTGATGAGTTGGCGCATAATATGCTAAGAATAAAAAGAAGTTTAGGGAAATTAGCGTCAATGCAATTACATCATATAAAAGGTTATATACAGTCTATTTACTTAGTTGAATACCCAGATAAATTATTATTACTTGATGGTTGTAGTCGAGCAGATGTTCCATTATTACAAGAGTACATTCAGGTAAAGCTACAAAGAGAGTTGTATGATTTAAAATTAGTGATGGTGACACACATGCATCCAGATCATGCTGGAGCGGCAGATCTACTTAGGCGTTTAACGGGCTGTAAAATAGCGACGGCTAATGTTTCTGGTCAATGGTATTCAGGGATGGAAGGTCGGTTGATGCACCTAACTGACATACTACTCACCTTATGGGTGGCTAATAAGATGAAAAAGCCAAGACGTAATATATATTACTCCTCTCAATTACAAGCAGATTATCAGCTTAACGATGATGAACGATTACCAGATTTCGATGATTGGAAAGTGATTAGCACTCAAGGGCACACAGACAGAGATATTTCTTTATATCACAAGTTAAGTGATCGTTTATATGTGGCCGATTTAATGGTCAAGGTAAAAACTAAGTTTATTCCACCATTTCCTGTTTTTTATCCTAATCGTTATCGAGATTCGTTGAAAAAGGTACAAAGCCTTAATCCAAAAATAGTGGCATTGGCTCATGGCGGGGAAGTGAAGCTCACAGCAGAGGACTATCGTTCACTCATACAGCACGCGCCAAAAACGCCAATGACTCACTGGCGATCGGTGAAAGCAAAATTAAAGAAGGTATTCAGTTGAACAGAATAAGGCTTTTAGTAATACCTTACGAAATATTATCATATTGTTTTTTTTGTGTTCGTTTTCGTTGTTTTTTATCTAAAGAAATTTTGCTTTTTTTATGCGCATTAAATGATGTATTTTAAAATCATGCGAGTGACTTTTTATTAAAGATGAAGTGTGAATTGATTTTTATATGTTTTGATAAACACGGCGAAATATGGATACTCGCATGGTAAGTGATAAGGGAAATAGAGTGAAAATAAAAATTATAAGTTTAGCTATGTTGGTGTTTTTATCTGCTTGTGGTGGTGATAATAGCCAAGAAGAAAAAGAAGTGATGCTTCTACCTGTAATACAAAGTGATAAAGTGGACGTGATTGATGATGAAACGGTGATCATTGATGTGTTAAGTAATGATAGTTTCAGCTCTGGTAGTTTATCGATCACAGGGATTGATATTGAGCCTCTTTATGGTTCGGCCACCATTAATAAGAATAAGATAACATATACACCTAATAAGGGGTATGCAGGGTTAGATACGCTGACCTACAGTGTTAACAATATCGCTGTAGCAACAGAAGTTGAGATTAGCGTATATCAAAGTTTGACTCTCTTTGGTCAAGTGATAGAAAGCACTTTGTTGAATGCAGATGTAAATGTTCAAATTGGCGACGAGGTTGTAACGAGTCAAATTGATACAGATGGTTACTATGAACTGGATGTAAAGTTAAATAGTCTAAATGATATTCTAACTATTCGTGCAAAAGGTCATGAAACCAATGAGCAACAGTCAATCGAGTTAATTTCTCATGCGGGGGAGATGCAAACTTTATTCAATAAGGCGGGCGACGATCGTACCTTATCCAGTGAAGAGCTAAGTACGCTTAAGCTATCAGCTTTATCGACAGCCAGTTATTTACATACGATTGAGCTTAATAATAGCCAAGCGTTGATTAAAGGTGAAAGCTTAACAGCTTTCCTTGACAATATTTCCACAGAAGCATTATTGAATACAGCGGGCTTTATTCAGTTAATTATTAAGCACAGTGATTACCCTATTGAGGATAATACTACGATTTTGAGTGTATTGATGCCGACTTCAACGGATGAGAAAAGTTCGGTTTCAGTGCAAACGCGTATTAATGATTATTTAGCATCACATAATCTTATTGATGAAAATGGTCTCCCTCTTTCAAGTTATCAAACTAATTTAGCATCAGCAATTGATGGAATACTTGCAGATACCGATTTAATCGGACGTTTTACAACGGAGATATTAGAAGAGCGCCATATTGCACAAATGGAGCCAACAAGGGAAGGTTGGCTGTCACCTAATATTAGAGGTTTGGCTTTTTATTCTAACGGCATTGGTACTGAGTCAGATTTTGATTATTTGTATGCAGATAAGTTTAGTGACATGAATTGGCACGTTGACAATAATAGTCTGGCGTTAACATTAGCAGATGATATAAAATTGATGAATGTCGGTGATGTGCAAGCTGAATTATATGGGAAGTTTTCTTACGACACACTGAATTTATTACATGACTTTATTAATCAACATAGCGTAATACAACTATATAAATCGGTTAAGGAAAAGCAACGTATTCAACTCATTCATGATACAGGTTCCAGCTTTAAAGTCGTCATAGAAAGTGAGATTACTGAAGAGGTTAGTTTTGGTCATGAATATTATGATGAGTTGTGGAGCGGTGAGCCGTTAGTTTATCAAGCACCGACAACGAAACATTATTCTACTTTTCAATATGATTTTCCATCTTTATGGCTAAATAAGACGTTGGAAGACTTACAAGGAAGCTGGCTATTACCTCTAGTATATTATTCTGAATTATATTGGAGTGATGATGAATTAATGGATGCCAGTGATCGGGTATCCATTTCAGGAAATATAGCCAATGGGGCACTTTCAGGTTATCAATTTTTAGCGACATTAGATAATGGAGTGTTGAGTTTAGTTGATGGTGATATTGAGTTTAGAGTGCTCCCGTTTAAGTTGTCTGGAAAAGCAATGCTCGCGCAGGTTCAATACCTTAAGTCAGGGGTCTTAACTGCATTTTATTATTATCCTATTGCTCAATTTGATGCGAGTTATACAGCCTTAACGGATATAAACCTGACTCATGGGATGGAGATAATTTATTGGTACAAAATGTGTTTGGCTATCAATTTTCAGTGGGAGGAGAAGCAGAGACCTCTATTGCTAAATATACTGAGAATGACTACTTCTCGTCGATTGGTGCAACTTGGGCAGTGGATGAGAATAAGGTTAAATTGATACTAGACCTCGGTAGTAGGTATAAAACTGAAAGAACGTGGGAGGTCATTGCTGTTGATGCTAGCAATAGAGCAATCGTTCTTGAGTATAGAACGGCTGAATCTGATTTTAATGGTGACGGTAATATCACTAAAGAATATTTTACAGAGCCTAGAATAAACGTCATTACGCAAGGTGATTTAAGCCACTACGAAGATATCTGGCAAAATACCTTAGATCGTGGTGGATTGTAATCTCGCTAAAATAACCAGTGATCCATTAAAGGCGAGAATAGCAATATTCTCGCCTTTTTTATGGCGGTGGGCTCGTTAGTTTATCCCCATAACTATTGAGAGATATTTTAAATGCTGATGGCTATAGTGCTAAGGGCATCCTATGCTGGATAGAAGATCACCTACACTTAATGCAACGTGATAACCATTAAACTGAAATATTGATGAGTTGATTATGAAGGCGATGATATTCGAACAATTTGGCGCAGCGAAAGATGTCCTTAATCTGAAAGAAGTGAAACGACCAGTTGTGCAGCAAGGCGAAGTATTGGTGAGGTTGCATACATCGGCTGTGAATCCTTCAGATGTCAAGAAGCGAGCGGGATTGTTTCCAGAGCTATTGAGCGATGGTGACATTATTCCTAACAGTGACGGTGCTGGAGTGATCCAAGCTGTCGGTGACGGTGTGCCTAAAGCAAGAGTGGGTGAGCGGGTATGGGTTTATCAAGCTCAATATGGTCGACGATTTGGCACTTCTGCAGAGTTCATTCGGATTGAGAGTCGCAGAGCGGCACACTTACCTGATGAAGCGAGCTTTGAAGTCGGGGCGTGCTTAGGGATCCCAGCCATGACGGCCCATCGATGTGTTTTTGCCGATGGGCCTGTGAGCCATAAACGGGTGCTCATTACAGGGGGAGCTGGAAGGGTGGGGTATTATGCGATTCAATGGGCAAAAATGGCTGGGGCTTTTGTTATTGCAACGGCATCAAATCAAAGAGATAGAGAGTCGTGTTTAGAGGTGGGTGCAGATGCTGTTGTTAACCATAGGGATGCAGATTTTGCTGAGCAGATTTTGCAGGTCAGTGGGAATAATCAGCTTGATCGTGTGATTGATGTTCAGTTTGGGGCTAATCTTGACAATGTATTAAAAGTCGTAAAAACAGGTGCGGTTATTGCGACCTATTCATCGACTCAAGTGCCCGAGCTTAGATTGCCTTTTTATAAGATGATGTATTTAGATTTAACCCTGCGATGCATTATGGTTTATGCCATGCCTGAATCGGCCAAGAACAGGGCTATTAATGATATCGAAAGCGCATTAAAAAATAATAAGCTGAGTCATCGTATTGCTGAGATTATGCCACTGAAAGAGGCTGTCAAAGCTCATAAAATGGTGGAGTCGGGCACAGTAAGAGGTTGTATTCTTTTATCTATTTGAGTACGTTTTTCGGCGATAGTATGGATTGAATCACTAAAGCGTTATTTTTATTGTATTACCTTACCTTGGTAGTATTTTATGTCTGCAATATCAAGCATTTCATTGTCTTCAATGCTATTACCATAGGCATAAATTGTCTCATACTGTTCAAGCTGATAGTGCCTAATGATATGCTGATATTTATTGATGCCACTGCAATCTCCTGTCGTGTATTGACCCGTCGCAATGTTATTTTTTATTTCAAGCTGACTACAAAGAAGATGAATGCCAAGGCTTTTACACCAAGGTCTCAAGTAAATATCGAGAGAAGCTGAGACGATAGCGACTTCATGACCTTGTTGTTGATGCCAGATCAATCGGCTTAGGGTCTTTTTATAAATGACGCTTGGAATGTACTCTAAGGCAAATTGATTGCCTAACTGATTGAGTTCGGTCCCACTCATGCCTTGATAGCAAAATCGTGATAGCCATATTCGGGTGAAGCGTGCAGAGATAAGTTGTAATTTATAACCGAGCACCAATGGCCACAAGCACCACCTAACCCAAGTTAATCTTTTTTGAGGAATAGCAAAGCGTAGAAAGGGGCTGAAGGTTTCCGTTGTTGTTAATGTACCGTCAAAATCAAATAGGGCTAATTTCATGAGGGGTAAAGAGCCGTGATTAAAGGGAGTGCAAGCGTGCGTGCATATAGGTTAGCATGAGTTCACTAATACTTTGTCCTGTGACTCGATACCCTGCATCTATGCCTGCTAGGTGACAACTGGGAGCCGCTTCTGCTAAATGTAAATAGGCACATGGACAATGCTTAGCAATATAGTGTACATAATAAAGGGCGTCCATTAGTGGGATCCCAGCAGCTGTTGAGGCGCTACTAGGCATATTGATAATCGCATCAAGATCAAGTTCAAGTGCGACAGGGCGATGGGTATCATTTAAGGCTTGTTTGATTTCTCTCAAGGCATTTTCTAATGATATTTCGCGACGGATCCAAATTTGCTGCAAACTATGCCACTGCCCACCGAAAGCGGTAAGTTGTTCTAAGGAAGCTTCGGTATTTTTAAGTTCATGTAACCCAAGAACATGATAATAACTAAGTGCACCTGTTGCGGCAGCATAACTAAAGCCATTACCACTGTGCCGACCTTCACGAAGACGAAAATCACAATGAGGATCAAGATTAATAGCAGCAACTGAGGTTTCTTTTGCTGCTTTTGTTGCCATCAATAGACCATAAGCATTATTGTGACCACCGCCGATAACAATAGGCTCTAATCCGCCGGCAATGATGGGAGTGAGTACGTCAATGACCCGCTCGTCAAGTTGCTCAACTTGTTTTCTTAACTGACTGATACTTTGGTCGGGATCATTTTGAAGGTCATCTGTTTTTATTTGGCCTAAAATAAGGCATTCAATACCCGAGAAATAGCGATTAGATTGAATATTGATAAAATGACTAATGCTATTATCGAATGCATCAGTTGCTCCACCTCGTCCGAGGTTGGCTCTTGGTCCAATGTCTTCGCCAATCCCTAGAATAACGAATCGTACCCCTTTGCTTTTTGCATCTAATAATATTTCATTGAGCGTTTGATTGGGCTCAGATGTATGGATGACTTGTCCAAGTTTTGTTTCACCCATTCTGGCTCCCCCAGATTTCAGTAAAAGTTTAGATAAATCGGGTTGGGTAAAAGGATCTAAATACTGCATCATAGGGGAAATACCTGAGTAAATAATCTTCAGTCTAAAGTGTTGTTTTTTTGTTTCAACTGTTTTTTGTGGAATAGATCAATTGATTTTGATGACAAGAGATGAAAATAGCAATGAAAGGGGATTTCCCCCTTTCATTTCACTTGAGTCGGTCTGAGTGACTTGGGTATATTTGAGCCGATAGAGCTCAATACCGTGTTGGGCTGACTGGGTCGATTAGTCGATATCCAGTGACTCTGGTGATAAGATGATGCCCGTATTATCGGCATAGATATGATCGCCTGGCAAGAAGGTGACCCCACCAAAATTGACAGGGACTTCTAGTTCACCAATAGCATTGCCATCAGCCCCAACGGGAATAGAAGCTAATGCTTGTACGCCAATATCAAGATCTTCTAAAGCATCAACATCCCTTACTGAGCCATAAACAATAATGCCTTCCCAGTGATGATCGCAGGCTATTTGCGCAATACTTGAGTCGATTAAAGCCCGTCTAAGTGAACCACCACCATCGATGAGTAGAACCTTTCCTTCTCCATCGTCTTGTAATGCATCTATAATCAACCCATTATCTTCAAAGCATTTTATAGTGCTAATGGCACCACCAAATGAGCTCGAACCCCCGTAGTTACTAAACATGGGTTCGACAACATCAACAACATCGAGGTAAGTATCACAAAGTTCTGAGGTGTTGTATTCCATAATTACACTCCTGATAAATAGGTTTTGCACAGGATTAGGGTGCAATGACAATGATTTAACCCAGTATATAAGGGTTTCTTGAAAAGAAAAGTGATATAAGAGCCTAAATTGATTTAAAGGAGGTTAACGGTAGTGGATTGGTTGACAAGAATGTTTTAAAAGTGACCTTGTAAGGCAACAATATTATTGTATTTGGTGTTGGACTAATATGTTGAATTAGGGGGGGGGAATTTAAGTTTAAAATGAAATAGGACTCGATATGCAGCTTATTAGTATGGTTGAACTACTTGGTTATTTTGCATCGATAGTCGTTGCAGTCTCTTTTATGATGAAAGATATTATTAAGTTACGTTGTTTAAATTGCACTGGTTGTCTATTATTTGCTTTATATGGTGTGTTAATAGATGCTTGGCCGGTTGCTGGTATGAATGCTTTTATTGCAGGTGTGAATTTTTATCATCTGTTTAAGATCTATCTCAAAAATAAATATGTTTTAAAATAATGAATTGTTTGTATGTCATAAAACATTAGATCAGTTGTCACCTTCTTGTCATGGTGTTCTTCTAATTTTAAACTTAATCATTCGCAAGGTACCATGCCTATGTTCGAGACGATATCTAAACTTGATAAATATGCTTTTAGTAAAGTAAACAAGTTGGCTTATCGTTATCAATTGATTAAAACGGCCACAAAAATTTCCTTCACTGGCGATGGCCCACTGTATCTGTATTTTATGTTGGCATTGCAGTTGTTTCACCCAAAAGGAGAGGCTTTTTTTAATCTAGCGGGAGCGGGGTTATTGTTAGCTTTTCCCCTTTATTTTATTTTAAAGAACACCTCTCGCAGAGCACGGCCTTGCCATGGGGATGAATTTATTGCCATTCATTTTGAACCTTCAGATAAATTTAGCTTACCTTCAGGACATACTACAGCGGCTTTTGTCATGGCGACTTCTATTGGTTATATTTTTCCTCAATGGACCTTACTGGCTTACTCATGGGCATTGTGTATTGGTTGTTCAAGAATAATTTTAGGTGTCCACTATCCTTTCGATATTCTTGCTGGTGGCATACTGGGCGTTGAGAGTGTTAATTTGATGCATTCGCTTATTTAACCGGCGTCATTTATTATGTCAATCTTTATGGCAAGAAGTGACACTGCCTGAAACATGGCGAAAGAAAAACCCTTAAGTTAATAGTGATTTTTTTTCAAAGGTATTCTCGCATTATAATGATTATTTGTGATATTTAACCACCAGATCAATAAGGGGTTCTCGACTGGCCTTGGCTGTCTCTAAGCGAGTGAGATACGCTTGCCATAATAGTGCTTGTTGGGTGGATAGTTTATATAAATATTCCCATGAAAAAAGCCCAGTATCATGGCCATCATCAAAGGTTATCTTTACGGCATAATTGCCTAAAGGCTCAATCGCAGTAATATTAATATTTTTTTTATGGGTGACTAATATCGGCTTACCGTGACCTTGTACTTCAGCTGAAGGTGAATAAACCCGCAACATTTCGCAACTGAGTGTATAAGATCTCCCTGTACTGAAGCTAACGCGTAATTCACATGACTTTTTTTTAAGGGTCAGATCGGTGACATAAGGCGGCTGGTTAATTTGGGTCATGATAACTCCAATGGAACATTTGGAGGTTAAAAGTTAACGGCATCACTGATGACTGTGATGCCGTTATGATCGTGCTATTGTTAAAAGTGATTAAGGCCTCTTTAGGCTTCTGTCACGATTATAAAATAAAACGGCTAAGATCTTCATCTAAAACAAGATCATCTAAGTGGGCTTTGACGTACTCTGCATCAATAACGGCATGACTACCGGATTTATCAGATGCCTCATAAGATAAATCTTCCATGAGACGTTCCATCACAGTATGTAATCGGCGAGCCCCGATATTTTCTGTACGCTCATTAACTTGCCAAGCGGCTTTTGCAATGTGCTCAATGCCGTCTTGAGTAAATTCAATCTTAACGCCTTCAGTGGCCATCAAAGCCACATATTGCTCCGTTAATGAAGCATGAGGCTCAGTGAGAATGCGTTGGAAATCATGGGCTGAAAGTGCTTCTAACTCAACTCTAATGGGTAGGCGGCCTTGTAATTCGGGAATAAGATCCGAAGGTTTAGACATTTGAAACGCACCAGAGGCGATAAATAAAATATGATCGGTTTTGACCATACCATGCTTGGTATTAATCGTACTCCCTTCGACTAAGGGCAGTAAATCACGTTGAACGCCTTCACGAGAGACATCGGGTCCTGATGCGTCACCGCGCTTACAAATCTTGTCTATTTCATCTAGAAAAACAATACCATGCTGTTCAACGAGCTCAATGGCTTGTTCTTTTAAGTCTTCAGGATTCACCAGTTTGGCGGCTTCTTCTTCAATCAATAGCTTGTGAGCTTCGTTGATTTTTAATTTACGACGTTTGCTAGTGCTAGGCCCCATATTCTGGAACATGCTCTGTAGCTGATTGGTCATTTCTTCCATGCCAGGGGGTGACATGATTTCAATACCCACCTGAGGCGCAGCGACATCAAGTTCAATTTCTTTATCGTCTAATTGACCTTCGCGAAGTTTTTTACGGAAGATCTGACGAGTATTAGAGTCATCGGCTTTATCTGCGTCCCATTCGCCATTAGGCTTTGGAATTAACGCATCTAAAATGCGTTCTTCAGCATTTTCTTCAGCTTGGGTTTTACACTTAGCCATTTGCTCTTCACGCGTCAGCTTAATGGCAATGTCAGTCAAATCTCGAATGATTTGATCGACTTCTTTACCCACATAACCCACTTCAGTAAATTTAGTGGCTTCAACTTTGATGAAAGGCGCTTTTGCAAGTTTTGCTAATCGGCGGGCAATTTCTGTTTTACCTACACCAGTAGGACCTATCATTAAGATGTTTTTTGGTGTGACTTCTTGACGTAAATCGAGTTCTAACTGCATACGGCGCCAGCGATTACGCAGCGCAATGGCAACAGAACGTTTGGCCTTTTGTTGGCCAATAATGTGGCTGTCCAGCTCATGGACAATCTCACGTGGGGTCATTTCAGACATAATATTTCCTAGTGCCTATAGCTGGAAGCTGTCAACTAATATGTTAATTCTTCGATTGTTTTGTGTTGATTGGTGAAAACACAAATATCACCGGCAATGGTGAGCGATTTTTCGGCGATTTCAAGTGCACTCAATTCTGTGTTTTCTAATAATGCCGTCGCGGCAGACTGGGCAAAATTACCACCGGAACCAATGGAGATAAGATCATTTTCCGTCTGTATTACATCACCATTACCAGTAATAATTAATGACGATTTTGTATCCGCAACAGCTAAAATGGCTTCTAATTTACGCAGCATTTTATCGGTTCGCCAATCTTTGGCCATTTCAACGGCCGCTTTCATTAAATGCCCTTGATGCATTTCGAGTTTGGCTTCGAAACGCTCGAATAAGGTAAATGCATCAGCGGTACCGCCAGCAAAGCCAGCGAGCACTTTATTATTGTAAAGGCGGCGTACTTTCCTAGCGTTACCTTTCATAACTGTATTGCCTAGGGAAACTTGTCCATCACCAGCGATAACGACTTGGTTATTACGGCGAACTGATACGATAGTGGTCACAATAATTCCTCTTCTCTAGCCAGTGGCAACGGGCCTACTGGTTGATGATAGATTAAGATATGGGGGACGTTATTAATAATTCAAGGGGTAGAGGGGAAACTTGATAATAGAGACTTGGAGTCTACAAGTTCTTTTTTAAAGGGATTGTTTCAGAAATTATACAGTGAGTCGCTCTTGCCTTTCACTGGTGAAAATATGCTGTTGTAGTGAAAATTGCGAAATAAACCATCACTCAATATAGGCAGGTTAAAGTGAGGGACCATTTCGACATTATGTGAAGGACTGCGAAAAACAACCAAACGCATTTTTTGATGAAGAATGTTATTTGTTGACTTTCAATGGGCCATTTAGCGCTATTTTGTACGTGTATGAGACTTATTTCTGGCCACTGAAACAAAAATAGTGGATAAACCTGTATTTTATTTGTTTTCTATATATGGAATCGATAAGTTTATTTTAACAAAAATCGCTTTTTTACGAGGTTATGTGGTTATATGCTAAAAAATAGTCGCTCATTAGCGATTGTTAACGCGTATCCCCTTGTAGAATTTAAGAAGCGTGATAAAGTTAGCTGATTTCTTTTTTTCAATGACTCCACTGAGACAGGCTGGTTACATGTTCAAGAAGCTGCGTGGCATTTTTTCTAACGATTTATCGATCGATTTGGGTACCGCTAATACATTAATTTATGTTCGTGAAGAGGGCATTGTGTTAGATGAGCCTTCTGTCGTAGCTATTCGCGCTGAGCGAGGCAATTCAGGACAAAAGTCTGTAGCGGCAGTGGGGACAGAAGCAAAGCAAATGTTAGGGAGAACCCCTGGCAATATTCAAGCTATACGTCCGATGAAAGACGGTGTGATTGCCGATTTTTATGTGACAGAAAAAATGCTTCAACATTTTATTAAGCAAGTGCATAACAATAGTGTATTTCGCCCAAGCCCTCGGGTATTGGTTTGTGTCCCTGTTGGTGCGACGCAAGTTGAACGACGCGCTATCCGTGAGTCTGCAATGGGTGCTGGGGCACGTGAAGTTTATTTAATTGAAGAACCCATGGCCGCGGCTATTGGTGCGGGTTTACCCGTATCTGAAGCGACAGGCTCTATGGTTGTTGATATTGGTGGTGGGACAACAGAAGTTGCTATTATTTCATTAAACGGTGTGGTCTATTCTTCTTCAGTCCGTATTGGTGGCGATAAGTTTGATGATGCGATTATTAATTACGTTAGACGTAATTACGGTAGCTTAATTGGTGAAGCCACGGCTGAACGGATTAAACATACTATTGGTACGGCTTATCCAGGTGATGAAGTACTTGAAATAGAAGTACGTGGTCGTAATCTTGCAGAAGGTGTTCCGCGTAGTTTTACCTTAAACAGTAATGAAATCTTAGAAGCACTCCAAGAGCCTTTATCAGGGATCGTGAGTGCCGTTATGGTGGCGTTAGAGCAAACACCTCCAGAATTGGCATCCGATATATCAGAGCGAGGCATGGTATTGACGGGTGGTGGTGCACTTATTCGTGATCTTGACCGATTATTGATGCAAGAAACAGGGATCCCTGTGATGATTGCGGAAGCACCATTAACCTGCGTAGCACGTGGCGGGGGGAAAGCCCTTGAAATGATCGATATGCATGGCGGTGATCTCTTCTCCGACGAAAATTAACGTGTTTCTTTATTAGGCGGTTAATCACCGCCTTAGTGATCCTATGAAGCCTATTTTTGTTCGTGGAATGTCCAATCAATTTAGACTGACATTGGCAGTAATAATGTCGGTGATCTTACTCGTTGCTAACGATAGGCTCGACCCTGTTCGAGATGCCCTTTCATCTTTACTTAGCCCTTTGCAATATGTGGCCAGTTTTCCTGGACAGTTATTGGATATTTCTGCTGAGAATTTTGCTACACGTAATATGCTAGCAAAACAAAATAAGACCTTATTAAGAAAACAGCTATTGATGAGTGAACGCTTACAACGGTTCGAGTTTTTGCGCCAAGAAAATGAACGTTTACGAGCATTATTAGGTTCGCCGGTTCATATGGACGCTAAAAAAATGGTCGCAGAAGTTATGGAAGTGGCAAGCGATCCTTTTCATCAGTATGTGGTGCTTAATCGGGGGAAAAAAAGTGGTGTGTTTGTTGGCCAACCCGTTGTTGATGCGCAAGGCGTTGTGGGTCAAGTGACCCAAGTCAGTGAATTAACGAGTCGAGTGTTATTACTGTCGGATGTTTCCCATGCCATTCCTGTTCGCTTAACGCGTAACGATGCGCGATTTGTGATTAATGGCACTGGTGTATTAGATGAGCTTGAATTACGTTACGTGTCAAAAAGTACTGACATACTGGTTGGGGATCTTTTAGTGTCATCAGGACTCGGAAAGCGTTTCCCTGAGGGGTATCCGGTGGCAAGGGTCATGAGTGTGATTAAAGATGATGGTAAGAGCTATGCCACTGTCACCGCTCAACCTCTTGCGGCATTAGATCGTATTCGATATTTATTATTATTATGGCCGGATGTTTATGATGACAACGATGCACTGGACGCAGAAGCACTTCATTCACAAACGACGAGAAAGAGCCAAGCAGAGCTGCCTTCGGCGTTGAACTCGACACTCCCCTTGAAACAAAGTACTGAGGTGAGCGAATGAGTTTGCACCTGCCAAACGGGCGTTGGGTCGTCTGGTTAAGCTTTTTAGTGGCCATGTTATTTCAAATTATGCCGTTACCTGAAGGGGTCGCAGCTTGGCGTCCTGATTGGTTATTACTGGTCATGACGTATTGGGCAATGGCATTACCTCATCGTTATAATATTTTAACCGCTTGGATTTTAGGATTGTTGCTGGATATTCTCTTGGGAGCCGCCTTAGGGATCCGCTCTTTAGGCATGTCGATAGTGATCTATGGGGTGGTGTTACACTTTCAGCGGTTGCGTAATTTTCCTATGTGGCAGCAGGCCCTATTAATTGCGGCTGAAGTTGGTATATACCAACTTGTGGTTTTTTGGCTGCAATTTGTTGTCGATGGAGCCCAATTTGACCTGAATTTACTTTTCCCTGCTATCTCCAGTTTATTTATTTGGCCATGGGTTTTTTGGATTTTACGTCGAGTAAGACGTCAATATAAGGTAAGATAATTATGGGGTTAGTTCTAGCTTCAGCGTCTCCAAGACGGAAGGAACTATTAACTCAGCTATTTTTTAGTCATCCTAATGTCACATTTTCGGTATTGGCGGCTGATATTGATGAAACGCCATTTTCAGATGAAGGTGCTGCTGAACTCGTTACCCGTTTGGCATTTGAAAAAGCAAAAGCGGGTTTTTTATTAGCGAAACAGCAGCAAGAACGGCATACAGAGATACCTTCAACCCCGTTAACAGTACTCGGCTCAGATACTATTGTGGTTTTAGATAATAATATTCTCGGAAAACCTTTAGATATTCATGATGCTAAAAGGATGTTGCAAGCGCTTTCTGCTCAGGAACATTACGTCATGACCGCTGTTGCGATAACTGACGGTTTACGAACCTTGGATCGTTTAGTTAAGACAAAAGTTTGTTTTTGTTCGCTTTCAACATCGGATATAGAAGATTATATCGCAACAATGGAGCCGATGGATAAAGCGGGTGCTTATGGTATTCAAGGAATGGGAGGCAATTTTGTAACGCGTATTGAGGGCAGTTATTCAGCCGTTGTTGGGCTACCATTGGTTGAAACTCGCGATTTACTGAAAGAAATGCAAATATTGACATGACATTGGGCGGAACATTGGCGAGATTATACTTTCTAATGTAGTGGACGTTGATCGATAAAGAGATCGGCAGAAAGTATTATTGATAAGTGCTTCGTTGAGTCGCCATTTTGTTGCTATCAATAATGAGCTTAACGCATTTTAAGTCATTGGCATTGTTTGCCCTAGTCCAGCTCTATGTGTTTGGAGCTTGAGCCGAATACCTAAATTACTTGGGTAAATAAGGAGAGTGATTAAGTGAGTGCCAATATGAGCCGTATTGTGAGTAAGCCAGTACAAGGAAAGATAGGATCTGAGTTACTGATCAATGTGACGCCCACGGAGGCGAGAGTGGCATTGGTTGAGTATGGCATTTTACAAGAAGTTCATATTGAACGGCGAATGAAACGGGGGTTGGTTGGGAATATCTATAAAGGTAAGGTCAGTCGAGTGTTGCCTGGCATGCAAGCTGCTTTTGTCGATATAGGTTTAGATAAAGCCGCTTTTCTTCATGCTTCTGATATTGTTCCTCATACCGAATGTGTGGCAGAAACGGATAAAGATCATTTTGTTGTTCATGACATCAGGAAACTGGTTAGGCCTGGACAAGCGGTCATAGTACAAGTTATCAAAGATCCCATCGGTACTAAAGGTGCTCGTTTAACGACAGATATTACCTTACCTTCTCGATATCTGGTCTTTATGCCAGGGGCAAGCCATGTCGGTGTTTCTCAACGAATCGAGTCGGCAAAAGTACGAGCAAGGCTTAAAGGGCTCACTGAACCTTTTGTTGATGAAAATGGCGGTTTTATTATTCGCACCGCAGCTGAAAATGCAGGTGAAACTGAATTAGTACAAGATGCGGCATTTTTAAGACGGGTGTGGGCTAAAGTCAGTGAAAGACGTAAACGGCCAGGTGTGTCCCTTCTTTATCAAGATCTTGCATTGCCGGTTAGAATTGTCAGAGATTTTGTGGGAACGGAGCTTGATCGTATTCAAGTGGATTCGAGTCAAACCTTTGGGGAACTACAGAATTTCACTCAAGAGTTCATGCCTGAAATCGCCGATAAGTTAGAGAACTATTCAGGTTCGGTATCTATTTTTGATTTATATGATGTTGAAAATGAAATTCAGCGCGCGTTAGGCCGTAAAGTTGAATTAAAATCGGGTGGTTATTTGATCATAGATCAAACTGAGGCGATGACTACTGTTGACATTAATACTGGTGCCTTTGTTGGTCATCGAAATCTTGAAGAAACCATTTTTAATACCAACCTCGAAGCCACCCAAGTGATTGCTCGTCAATTACGATTACGTAATCTTGGGGGAATTATTATTATTGATTTTATTGATATGCAAAATAAAGATCATAAAAGTCGAGTATTGAATAGTTTAGAGCAGGCGCTTTCTCATGACAGGGTTAAAACCAATATGAGTGGTTTTTCAGGTTTAGGTTTAGTGGAAATGACCCGTAAACGAACCCGTGAAAGTTTAGAGCATGTATTGTGTGGCGAGTGTCCTTCATGTTTTGGTACCGGCACTTTAAAAACAGTTGAAACAGTATCTTATGAAATGTTCAGAGAGATCATTCGATTAAATCGTAGTTATGATGCTGATGAGTTTCTCGTGTATTGTGGTCCTGCTGTTTATAACACGCTAAAAGAAGATGAAAGTCATTTTTTGGCTGAATTAGAAATATATGTTGGAAAAAGAGTTAAACTTCAAAGTGAACCTTTATACGCGCAAAATAAATTTGATGTGGTGATAATGTAGTGTTCTCTTTACCTAGCATGTTCAAAATACTGCGATTCTCCTGGCTTTTCCTTGCTGGTATTCTTGTTTTATTTGCCCTTTTTGTGAGCTTAATAAGAGAGTTATTACCTGAACTCGATCAAGTTAGAGTCGAGTTAGTTAATTACGTAGAGCAGACTTATCAAGTAAAGGTTGAGGTGGGGCAGTTACATGCGAAATGGCGGGCTTTTGGCCCAGCATTAACGGTCACTGATCTTGTTTTACCGCAACAGAGCAATTTACCTTTGACTTTTTCTGTCGATGAAGCACACATAAAACTGGATTTTTGGCAAAGTTTATTAAGTTTAAGTCCCCAAATAGAAACGGTTATTTTTGATGGGATTGATGTCACGCTCAATCTGGATACATTAAAAGACAATGCTCAAGGCGCCAAAAAATCGTCTGATACCACTTGGTTATATGGATTGCTTTTAGAGCAACTTGAACGATTTTCGGTGAAAGATGCCAGTTTGACTTTAGTGAGTAAAGAGCATGCTTACAATCCAATTTTTATCAAAGATTTAATATGGCGAAATAGAGATAATAACCATCTTGGTAAAGGGTTAGTCTATTTTGATGATAATGGTTCTGTGGCTGAAAGCTTATCGCTAAATGTGGCACTGAAAGGCAATGGCAATCGACCCGATAGCCTAGTAGGACAAATTTATTTGGCGGCTAATGGGGTCGATTTAGGCCATTGGGCTTCCAGACAACCTGGGCGTTTTGATAACAAGCAAAGAATGCAGCTTAAAGGTGCGCTGAATCTCGAAGCTTGGATGAGTGTTGCTAACCGTAGTATTGATTCTGCAAGAGTGAATTTTAAGCCCAGCTGGTTAACCTGGTATTTAAATAAACAAGAGCAAAATTTTACGGTTGAAAAAGGACAGCTATCTTGGGATACCAATGCCGATGGTTGGACGCTAAGTAGCAGTGATTTGGCTTTTTCCAGTAATAATACGCCTTGGCCAGAGTTGAAATTGGGGGCGAAAAAAGAGCAAGGTGATGTTTTTGCTTATTTAAATGAATTAGACATATCATTGTTACAACCGCTATTACCCTTACTCCCTCAGTTAAATAAAGAGGGACTTGATACATGGCAAATGATGCAGCCTAAGGGGCAGTTGGTTGATTTACGCCTATATCAACAGAAAAATGAGCCTGCTCAATTGAGCTTGAACGCAAAAGCGCTTGCTTGGCAAGCCGTGCAGAATATTCCGGGGTCAACAGCACTGGATTTAGATCTTGTCATTAAAAATGATCAACTTTATTTTTCGCTTCCCGCACAGCATTATCTATTGAACTTTAATGATAACGTTAAAGCGCCTATTGCCATCAAAGGGGATGCAATTGATGGTAAGTTTGATGTAGAAAATCAAACCTTAATAGTGCCTGAACTGACATTGGGAAATGATGATTTAATGATTGAAGCCTCAGTTAAAATGGGCTTTCAAGATCAAATGACGCTTGCGTTACTGGCCAAGTTATCGGTGACTAATATCGCCGATGCTGATAAATATTTTCCTTTGTCTGTAATGAGTCAAGAAGTGATTAATTACTTAGAAGGGGCGTTAAAAAGTGGGAAGATCGAAAATGGCATCGTTGTCTGGCAAGGTGTACTGAATGATTATCCTTATCACGATCACCAAGGCATTTTTCAAGCTGGATTTAATCTAGATAAGGGGACTTATCAATTTGAGCCAAACTGGCCTACGGTCACAAATTTGTCATTATATGGTCTCTTTGAAAATGCAGCCATGAATTTGTGGGTGAAGCAAGGCGACTTGCTAAAGGTACCGCTCAATGGTGTCCATGTTTTGATTAATGATTTAATCGATAATCCGTTGTTAAGTATTCAATCGTCGTTATCAACGACGGCCAGTGCAGCCAATCAAGTGATCACCCAATCTCCTCTATCAGACTCCGTTGGAGAAACGCTCAAAATCCTTAGAGTGAAGGGGAAGCTGACTGGTGCCTTAGATCTGTCTATTCCTTTATACGGCAAAGATAATGAAAATATTACTGGTACGGTTAATTTTAAAGATAATCCTGTTTATGTCACGGAGCCGGGTATTCAACTGTCGAATGTGACGGGAGAAATTCAATTTAAAAATAATGTCGTGACAGGCAAGAATATCACCGCGAGTATGTACAACCAGCCTTTCAAATTTGATTTTTATACGACAGAAAAGAATAAAAATTATGCCGTTAATGTCGATTTAAAAGGGCATTGGAAATTAGGTACCTTATCGAATGAATTGAATAACCCATTGAGTGATTATTATCAAGGCACCTTAGATTGGACTGGGGGGCTGTTGTTAGTCTTTGGTGAGCAGGGTTATAGTCTGCAAGGACAGGTAAATTCCGATTTAGTGGGCACTGAACTCTCTTTACCGGGGCAGTTTTTTAAACAAAAACAACAAAAAAGGGCCTTGTCTGCTGAGATAGTGGGTGATGATAAACAGCTTTCTTTGGGGGTGAAAATTGGACAACAATCTGAATTTTGGGCCGCATTTGATTTTGATCCCCATGCGAGTTCTTCGCTGGCTTCTTATGATTTGTTATTGGGTCGTTTATTCAGACCGGGGGATAAATTACAACGAAATAAAGGTCACTTGCAGCTAGAATTGCATAGCGCTAATTTTATGCAGTGGGATCCCATTATTAAGAAGTTTATTGGTAATGTTCTGGTTGAAGACTCAAGCCAAAAACCCAAGTTTAGTCCGTCAACTTCAGTGAACATTGCGTCATCAAAAAAAGTATTATTTCCCCCGTTAAATCTCATTACAGGGCATATTAATCAACTTGATTTTTTAGGTCATGATGTTAATAACGTGAAGTTTACCTCTTTTGCGATTGGAAATGCTTGGCGCTTAAAGGCGACATCAGATCAATTTACGGGGAATGTGGATTTTTATCCTAATTGGCTGCAACAGGGACTTAAAATAGCGGCTAAAAAACTGTATCTGCAAAACTTAAGTAAAGATGAACACAAGGAAGAAGACAACGCTTCTTTAACGAGCATGGAGAAAAATACAGTACTGAATAAAGATGAAATAGATAAGGTTGATCCATTAACATTACCGCCTTTAGCGATCAATGTTGAAGATTTTCAAGTTGCGGGGAAGAAGTTAGGAAAACTTGTTTTACAAGCCACCCCGATTGAAAATGCTTATCAAATTCAGACCTTGTCTTTAACAACTCCAGATATTCAATTGGAAGGCAAAGGGGCTTGGTATTACCGTACCCAAAATAAGACACAGCTTAATTTGAATTTAACGGCCAAGAAATTTGATGCGGTCTCAAAGGTGCTGGGAATCGATCCCGGTTTGAAAGATGCGCCTTTATCTATGAAGGCGACCTTAGTGTGGACGGGGGCCCCTTATGAATTTTCTTTAGTTACATTAAGTGGTCAAGTTGATTTTAAATTGGGTAAAGGGCATTTGACTGAAGTGAGTGATAAAGGCGCGAGAATTTTATCACTTTTTAGCTTAGATTCAATTTTGCGTAAGCTGACACTTGATTTTTCAGATGTGTTTGGTAAAGGGCTTTATTTTGATTCTTTTAAAGGAACCTTGAATATCGACAATGGTGTGGCAAAAACTACCAATACTGAAATGAAAGCGATTGTTGGGGATATGAAGGTGCGTGGTTATACGAACTTGCTTAATGAAAATATTAACTATGATATTAGTTTTATCCCGCAATTAGCTTCGAGTGTCCCAACCGTTATTTTGCTAACGACTGGAGGTTGGACTTTTGGTTTAGGAGCGTTTGTATTAACTAAGGTATTAGAGCCTGTAATCGAAGTGATTTCAGAATTACGCTTTAGAGTGACAGGGACGATGTCCGATCCAAAATTAAAGGAGCTTCCTCGAAAAAGTAAAGAAATCCAAATTCCCGAATCTGTGTTATCAGACGCTAAGAACCAATCTGCAACGGAAAATATTGATGACAATAAAGTGAATACGACCTCACCAATCAATAAATCAACTTCAGATGAGAATGCGCCTTCATCAACTAATCAATAATTTATCATCTAAGCCATATTTCGTGAATAAATAGCCTGCCTTCAATCAAATTCGTTTCTTGCCGCTTCTCGAGTATAATGAGTTTAGTCGATTAAAGTATTTCCTCACAACAAAGGATAGGACGGCATGCAAATCAGTTTATTACAATGTCAAAGTGGTGCAGATGTTCAAGCTAACCTCGCTTTCATTGAAGCGCTGCTTGCACTTTTACCTCGTGTTGATCTTGAGCCGCAACTGGTTGTGCTTCCAGAAGCATGTTTGTTATTTGGTGGTCACGAGAGCAAGCAAAAACATATTGCAAAATCGGCCGTCGAGAGTCCATTACTGGGTTCGCTGGCAAATTTAGCTAAACAATATCAAGTTTATTTGATAGCGGGCACGATCCCTATTTTGGCCCATGATGGCCGCGCTTATAGTCGTAGCTATTTATTTGATGATGATGGCGAAGAGCTTGGTTGCTATGACAAGCTGCATTTGTTCGATGTTGAAGTGAGCGATGGTACTAAAACTTACCGAGAAAGTGACACATTTTATCCCGGCAATAAGATCAGTGTCGTCGATACGCCTTTTGGAAAAATAGGCTTAGCTATATGCTATGATTTGCGTTTTCCGGAGCTCTTTAGAGCGATGCGTCTTGCGGGAGCAGAACTGATTGCGCTGCCTTCAGCTTTCACCAAAGTCACAGGTGAAGCACATTGGCAAACATTGCTTCAAGCTCGAGCGATTGAAACGCAATGTTTTATGCTTGCCGCTAATCAATGGGGGGCTAATGATGGAGGGAGAGAGACTTGGGGACAAAGTATGATTGTTGATCCTTGGGGACGAATTCTTGCCCAAAAAAAGACGGGGTGTGGTTGGGTGCAAGCGCCATTAGATAAAACTAAGCTTAATGATATTCGTCAGCAAATACCAGTCGCGATACATAATCGTTTTGCTAAGCCCACATTGATTGAACAATCCTGAATTTACGTCATTAGCCTCGTATGGAAGGCTCAAAGAGAGAAATGAATGCCATTTTTAACACAAGTTGGACAAAGTTTACTTCAAGATGGGTTATCGATAGATGATTTACAGACTTACCTCAAGAGTATACATCAGCATAAGATTGATTTTTCTGATCTGTACTTCCAAGCTGCTCGAAATGAATCTTGGGTTTTAGAAGACGGTATTGTTAAAGACGGCAGCTTTCATATTGAAAGAGGGGTTGGCGTTCGTGCGATCACCGGTGAAAAAACGGGCTTTGCTTATGCCGATGAAATTACGCCAGCGGCCCTAATGGCATCTGTTAATGCCGCCAGAGGGATTGCATTGGCAGGAGAGCACACTCAAGTCAATGCGTGGAAACGTCAAAGTGCTATTGTGCGTTATACCAGTAACGATCCCATTGCAGCTATGGAAGAAGAGAAAAAAATCACCCTGTTAAAGCAAGCTGATGCATATATTCGTAGCTTAGACTCTCGTATTTCACAGGTTGTTGTTAGCTTGTCAGGGGTATATGAAGAAATTTTAGTGGCAGCCAGTGATGGCACGTTAGCAGGAGATATCCGTCCTTTAGTTCGCTTTAATGTGAGTGTTATTTTAGACGATAAAGGTAAGCGTGAACGTGGCAGTGCAGGTTGTGGTGGGCGGCATGGCTATGAAGTGTTAATGCAAGCCGATGAAGCGGGTCTACCTTATTGTTTTCATTTTGCAAAAGAAGCGGTTCGTCAGGCACAAGTGAGTCTTTGCGCTATTGATGCGCCAGCCGGTGAGATGACTGTGGTATTAGGGGCTGGTTGGCCTGGTGTTCTTTTACATGAAGCGGTTGGCCATGGTTTGGAAGGCGATTTTAACCGTAAGGGCAGTAGTGCTTTTAGCGGTAAAATGGGCCAGCAAGTAGCGTCATCTTTAGTGACTGTTGTTGATGATGGCACCCTAGCCGATCGTCGTGGTTCACTGAGTATTGATGATGAAGGTGTACCGGCTCAAAAGACCGTCTTAATTGAAAAAGGTATTTTAAAAGGTTACATGCAAGATAAGCACAATGCGGGTTTGATGGGCAGTGTGACTACAGGGAATGGTCGTCGCGAATCTTATGCGCATTTACCTATGCCACGTATGACGAATACCTATATGGAAGCCGGAGAGTCTGATCCAAAAGCCATTATCCAGTCCGTTAAAAAAGGCATTTATGCTCCCAATTTTGGTGGTGGGCAAGTGGATATTACTTCAGGTAAGTTTGTTTTTTCTGCCTCTGAAGCTTACTTAATCGAAAATGGTGAAATTACTCAGCCAATTAAAGGCGCGACACTCATTGGTAATGGCCCTGAAACTATGGGGCAGATCTCTATGGTGGGTAATGACTTAGCTTTAGATAAAGGCGTGGGCGTGTGTGGTAAAGAGGGGCAAAGTGTTCCTGTTGGTGTTGGGCAACCGACTCTGAAGTTGGATCGTTTAACCGTGGGCGGTACAGCTTAGCGCTATCGGTTATGCGTATTTATTAATAGTAACGATTAGTTAATTTTTATGACGTTATGCCTTACATTAAGGCGTGACGTTTTTCGTTTAATTGACTCTTTACCCCTTCCTCTTTATACCTTCCTGATTAACCGTGCTGATGCGTTATTTGATCACTCTCGCTGCCATATTAGCCAATTAATCTACTAATTGAATACAACTGCTATTATAAAATAACAAACTATTAATAAAGGCGGGCTATAAAGAACGAGATCAGGGTCAAGAGAACGTAAAGCCATTAAAAAGTGGATAGACTGTTTTTTAAGGCTTGACTTCATTCTGAGTTTCTCTAGTATATGGACATATAGACGTCCAAACGTCCATTTGGAATCCGAGGGAATTATTTATGGCTTTTCACCATGCACAACATGCAACTTCATTAAATCAAAGCTTATCAGAGCTTAATGGCGATATTAATGTTTCTTTTGAGTTTTTCCCTCCTTCAACACCAGAAATGGAAACTATACTTTGGAATTCTATCAGGCGTTTGGCGCCGTTAAACCCGAAATTCGTCTCTGTGACTTATGGGGCTAATTCAGGGGTAAGAGATCGTACTCATAGTGTGATTGAGCGTATTCAAAAAGAAACTCAATTAGTGGCTGCACCTCACCTGACGTTAGTGGATGCCAGTGATGAAGAATTGATTGAGCTTGCTAAACATTACTGGAATTCAGGTGTACGTGATATTGTTGCGTTGCGTGGTGACTTACCTGAGGGCAGTCCTAAGCCGACACGTTTTGCTAATGATTTGGTGCGTTTATTGCGTTCAGTTGCTGATTTTGATATTTCCGTTGCCGCTTACCCTGAAGGTCATCCGGATGCAAGTAATGCACAGGCTGACTTAATACATCTTAAACGTAAAATTGATGCGGGTGCGAATCGCGCAATTACCCAGTTTTTCTTTGATATTGAATCATATTTACGTTTCCGCGATCGTTGTGTGACAGCAGGGATAGATGTAGAAATTATTCCGGGTATTTTACCGGTGACTAACTTTAAGCAATTGAAACGATTTGCAGGCATGACGAATGTCGGGATCCCAAATTGGTTACATCAGCAATTTGAAGGGTTGGATGATGATCCCGCTACTCGCCAATTGGTGGGGGCAAACGTGGCTATTGATATGGTGAAAGTATTATCACGAGAAGGGGTTAAAGACTTTCATTTTTATACTCTTAACCGTGCTGAACTAACTTATGCCATTTGCCATACACTGGGCGTAAGACCGAATAAAGCATAATTATGGTACAAAAATGATGAGAAAGGGCGTTACGGTATGTAAACCGTAATGCCCTTTTTAGATAGTATTAAGCCGTAATAGATGAAATATTATCTTCTAAGGGCTCTGGTTCATTGCTTCCTGTCGATGAGCTGGCATGTATAATTAAATGTTCTTCTGCAATTAAAATATTAATCATATCGTTATCATTATTGACGCTATAAGAAGCAAATAAGTCAATGCCATCAAGTATGAGATGCTGATCCATATTACCATCATGATTACTATCAATATCAATAATAGTATCTTCTCCTGCTGTTGAGAAATGTAGAATATTATCTAAGTTTTCAATATCACCTTCATTTTGAAGAATATCACTGATATCGAGTTTATCTTCAGTGAGATCAAATCCAATAATATGTGTTTCTCCTTCCGTTGCAGCTTTAAGCACAAAGGTATCGCTCCCCTCATTACCAGAAAAATCAACAGTATCGATTAAGTTGGTACTGTTTTGTGGGATGATAGATTCTGCTGCATGATTTGCCGTGGCGAGCGTGCTGTTATCGGCATCATCTGTCGAGGTAAGGGTAGCGCTAATTATCGTATCATGGGCTAAATCGCTGCCCAGCACATCGACATTAAATACCCCATTCTCAGAGATGTTAACGCTTGATACAGCTTCACTGGTATTAATGACATTATTTTCAGTGATATTATTGAGCTCAATATTCAGTTGCCGTTCTGTTTCTACATCATCTAAAATTTGATGAATGACGTTGTTTGTCGATACAAATTGATGGGGGTCAATCATTGATGAGTCATAATGGGTCTCGGCAAGGGTTTCATTTGCGCTTCTTTCTACCTGAATAAAATCCGAGTTAATATCATCACTGTTAAGGAGGGAGAGCGGTGTCGGTTCTATATTGGGATGAATGGCTCTTGACTCCTCAGCTTCTTTAATGAGTAGAGCCTTGATATCGGTGCTCTTCAGTTCTTCTCCATTGTCAAAAATTAATGAGAACTCACTATCATCATTAAAGAATATTTGCTCGCCAGCATTAATATAATCTGCTGTAAAAAGGGGGGTAATTTGACCATGAAGATCTTTTATTTTTAATAGGCCAGAGATATGCTTAATAATTGCATCTTGTTTGGTAATGAATGTGCTCATAATGAAGTGCTCGTAAGTATTCACCAGAGGGGGATTGACTAAGCTGGCATGAGCCCAAATACGTCTGGGTAGTCCTTTTTACCAACCACGGCCGCAATGATAGTGCTGATCACTCTTATCGGGGATAACTGTCGCTTCTTGCACGTTTCAATGACAGATAGCAGCCGAGAGCGAAATTTATCACCTCTATCTGAACTTGTGCCATAGCAGATCTTGCGCATGATCACGCTCCCACGCAAGCAACGCTCGGCTTCGTTATTAGTCAACGGCGTACCTAGGTGATTGAGAAAA
>NZ_JAKIKS010000073.1 GCF_023284005.1 Shewanella surugensis | reverse complement strand
CTCACGAAGCAGCAAGCTTAATGTGCTTGGTTTCTTAAGTCGGCAGGGCACGCTGATTTATCACACGACAGAAAGCAGAGTGAATACTGATGTGGTCATAGAGACGTTCGAGCATTTTATTGATGTGCAACCTCTGGATAAATTGACCGTTATCTATCTTGATAATGCTTCATTTCATCGCGCTAAGCGTTTTCAAGAAAAGTGTCATGAATGGCTGCTAAAAGGCCTAGTTGTGATGTACTTCCCCCCTTACTCACCTGAACTCAATATCATTGAAGTACTGTGGAAAAAGATAAAGTATGAATGGTTATCTTGCCATGATTTTATCACTTTTGATGCACTCAAAGAGAGTGTGAAGAACATCATGGACAACTATCCATCAAAATATACGATAACTTTTAGTTAAGCACTTACACCCATTGTCCCAGCATTCGACTAGGCTTTCGCTTATGGTGATCGACGCTGGCTATCGAAGAAAATACACTCGCCACCAAACTGATTGAAGCTAACGTCATTAGCTTTTTATATTAAGTACCTGAGTTTAAGTTTACGGCAAAATTTATTGTGATTTAAACGCATATTATTTTTGTATAAAAATAATAGTTAAGCCACTTTATTTAAAATCACAGCAAACATCGTTTCCGAATCCATGCTGTAGTAACGAGCTTCCGTGTTTTTAATGAAAGGAAATAACAAAAAATCATATCAGCCATTATTCAAACTTCAACAGACTCATTAAATATCAATCACGGCCACTTAAATGTTGAATTTAGGATGTAAAGTACCACGCACTCATTAGGTGAGAGGGATCTTCGTTTTTAAACGGGGGGGTTAGTTATTTTTAACGTCAGCCTATAGCAATGAATCAAAAAACATTAGATATACACTGGTTTTATCAAAGAATAACAATTGGGCTAAAAAGCGTTTTAATGGCTTTAGTGATTGTTAACCGACTCTTTACCACAAGAAGGGCTCCTCGGCTCTGGCTTCCTGCTTCGCCCTAGCTTCTGCATCCATGCAGTCGTGCGTTTTAGGCATTTCCGATATCCCTATTGGTCTAGGCTTTCTTTATTGCGGATCGTTACAGGGATGCTGCTTATGACGGGCCATATCGGGAACACCTGTTTTAAATCAATGGTGATAACAATTTGGCTAAAAGACGTTTTAATGGCTTTTAGGTTTTGTTATAGGCTGAGGCAAAAGGCAAGACCTGCCCCCCAATGTTCGCGTGTTCTTTTTTGGTCCCATTTTCGTAATACAATAACGCAAGCCTGACCCGTTTTGCCCGTTTTTTTAACTCTGAACCTCTGAGGGCTTGTAATCCTGATGACTAAATTATTCTTTACTAGCGTTTATCATCAATTTAACCCTTAATGCTCGATAAATATTATTAATCTTATAGCCAATATGACACTGCTTTATTTAACTTATGGTTGCTTGACTCTGTAAGGTATTCATTCCGAGTCATGACATGGACATTATCTCCCAGCCCAAGTTTAAATGCCATAGCTTTTATACCCTCGATATGATCTTCTCCTGCTTTGAATACAGCATGCTTCCTTCCTTTTGCAGCTTGAATCCCACTGACTCTTTTTAACATTGCTTCATCCCGAATTCTAGTCAAATTACCTAAAAGTGTATTAACCGATTGGACATCATTTATCCCGAATAGACCTCCGTCTGCATTTCGTAGTGCTAATGTCTGTTGCATTTCTTTCGTAAGATCAGTGATTAATTTTCTGTGTTCCTGTTCATGGGTTTGAAGATCTACCACATCCAAAGCATCGTGTTGAAGTCTCGCTTCAATAATCTTCCCTAAATCACTTATTCGTTGCAGCCAGTCAGGTGCTCTAAGTACGAAACTATCGGTTAACGCTCTCCGAGCAGTTCCTGGATTACCTTTTTCTGTATCGTGATTTGCAGGACCTGTCCATCCTGCCCCACCTTGGGCATTCGCATTTGCGCTTCCCCTCAACTGTCCTACGTTTGCATTTGCTCTGACTTGTGTATCTAAGTTTTCTATATCATTCATTGCCCATAGAAAACTTGATAGCCCTTTGTATACTGGATCTTCCCAATATCTGAGTGTTTGATTATTAACATTCGCAAACAGGTCCAAAATGCCATCGTACTCTTGCTTAATCGTAACGCTTCCAGCCTCATTATATAATTGGTCAGCAACTAGGTCTGGTTGGTTGTTATGAGTTTCCCCCGCAATAGTCAATCGTTGACCATTTTTATGTGCTTCGACTATTGATTGAAGCTGGTGCACTTGCGGCCGTTTGCCTTTATTCATAACCTGCGGTACGTTTTTTTCATTAATGATAGCTTTCATTGATTTATATGCAAAATGAACATCAGTTAGTTTCTGTAATTGAGAATCTTGTTTATTCATAGGTTGCTTACCCACAACACTAAATCTAATATTTTTAGTATGAACTGCTGAATTTGAAACCTGATTAATGTTTTTTTCTATTTGTGCATACATATCTCAAACCTTTTTAATTGGATTTATCACTTGTTATAGGCTGTTTTCAGTTGCCTAATTGTTATAGGCTGGGACGGTAGGATTGTCGATATATCTAAAGTTGTACTGCACGATGCTTTAAAAAGTCAATAAATCCGTATCTTCATGATGTCTGTCACGATTACGTTTATAGATGCCACCTGCCCGGGTTGGCACATGTCGTGCCCCTATTTACCTACCAGTCTTTGTTTTGAAGATCAGTTTAGATTCTTCTAACCATTCTTTACCTTTAGCGTTTATCCACTCTTGTGTTTGTTCCTCCGTAAGTTTCGCATTATTACCAATCATCACTTTCCCGTTGATATATTCCCTAGTTTTACGAAAAAACTCATCAGCCCTTAGGTTCATCTGGTCCGGGTTTAAGAATGAATTCAGCATTTTCTTTTGGTGTGAGTTTATCTTAAGGTCATCGACACTACCATCCCCTAGGGATTGGTAATTGACAGCCGCCTGTATCGCCCACGCTCTCCACTCAATACGAATGATATTGGCTCGTTGTACCTCATCTTTGTTTAGCCCGTACGCATCAATATGACTGGTTCCTATATCATCAATGGCGTGTTGGAGTTCATGAGCGAGTGTAGCTATGTTGTTGTTAAAATCTTCGTTGTTTATATTAGCCTCCCCAACCAGCGGATGTATTCGGATAATTGAGGCAGCCCCATTATTCGTATACGACCCTTCGCCTTTAGTTGTGTTCGGATCTTCCACGATGTTTACCAGATGTCCAGGTATGTTAGTAATAGCATTGTATTGTTCTTTATATATCGATGACGTGATATTCGTCGGGTTTTTGTCTGGTCTATACTTGTTTCTAACTTCCAAGCTGCCATCCCACCCAATAGCTCGTTGAACGGTAAGTTGTGGTTTCTTTAAAATCAAATTAGATCCGAGTGGTATTAAACTAACTTGTTCTTTCTCCGCAAATTTAAAATGTTGCGAGGCATAATTTTTCTTCTGAGCAACAGAATTAGCCACCGCCCTACTTTTCTTTTCTTTTACTTTTTTCTTTTGTGCAAACATATCTCAAACCTCTTTAAATTGGACTTTATCGCTTGTTATAAGCAAATTGCTCCTGCATTTGCTACATACAGGGCATCCATGCCCTAATAGGCTTTCTTTCATTGCCTTCGCGCCATGGATGGTGCTTATGACGGGTCATGTCGGGAACAATGGCCTTAATAACAATTAGGCTAAAAAGCGTTTTAATGATTTTTAGGCTTTGTTATGGGCTGAGCTGTATAAGAAACACAAGCACTGCTGCGCAAAAAAATAGTATGAATAGGTGGGGGTATCATCATATTCCCTCGTTCCATTGGTTTCTCAGGGTGTTTATTGGATTAAGTACATAGTCTCGGAAATTCTCTATAGTTAAATGTATCTTAGAGGGCTTGTGTCTTAGTTCAAACACTGCTAGATTTTCATCCGCTCCCATAGCCCCAATAGATGCAGACGTACCTTCCTCACCCATCATAAGTGAAAGCTTGTCAACATTTGAAGTGTCCCCCTCATCTTGCCCCACCATCCTTCTTTGACTATCCCCTTTGTGTATAGAAGCGTACCATTGTTCAAGAGTGGTGTTTGCTAAATCACCTTCACCCCCAATCATTGCTGGATATAATTTAGTAGCTCCAGTAGCCAAAACCTTTTCTGTTTTTTTCTCCTTTTCATTGTAGTGTGGCAACAACATGAAAGTTCTATCCCAGAAGGTTTCGGCCATTTTCTTATACAGTTCTCTTTCTTTTTCACTCAGCATGTCGTACATAGCGTGAAAATTCGTTCGAGGTAACAATGAAAAACTTGCTTTAGTATACGACGCCTTTTTCTGAGGGTTTTTATATTTTTCACTATATGCGTGCAAATTACGCACAGTCATCATCATGAGGGTCCAAAGCCCCCTAAGACCCTCGATATTTTTACCATACACTAATCCCTTTACCCTATTAAGGTCGGCCAATGTACGTTCACCATCGCTCATTAACAAACCAGACTCATTGACAAGACGATCGTAGTCTTCATCGCGTTCTTGAGTTAAGTTATTCGGACGCACTTGGTTTAATCTTTCTCTAAGTGGATCTGTTAGGTTGTTTATGTTATCTCTGGTTATCGTTTCTAACATTTTCGTAAGACCGCTCACCCCAACCCCTAAGCTGATCTGAGCGTCACCTTTCTTGAGATTTTGCCCTATTGGAGCCGATTCCTCTCCAGGCGCTGTACTTCGCACACGTATCCCACCTTGACGCACGTTTGCGTTATTTAAATTAACATCTGTCGTTTCATTTGTTGCCACAAAAGCATTTAAGTCTGTACTTATTTTTTCGCATTGTTGTAATTGATCATTAAAATCATTTGTTGCCGTGGTGACAAACTCTATTCGTCCACTGTCACTCACAGCTTTCATGCCATTCCTAGTGTATAGTTCATCGCCGTCTGTTGTTCCAACCCATTGTTCATATTCCTTTTTATAAGCCCAAATATGTGTTTCAAACTCGAAGCCTATTTTCCTTTGCACAACTGTTCTATCCGTGTTACCTAGATTGTTATGTGGATTTTCCCGTTGTAACATCTTTCTCTTTTTACCAAGCTCTTGAGTGTGCACCTTTTTTATCTTTGACATGGAGGCGGTATTTTTATTCTGCAATGGTGCATACATATCTCTACCCTTATTCAAATTGGTTTTATTCGATGTTATAGGCTTTCTTTTATTGCCTTCGCGCCATGGATGGTGCTTATGACGGGTCATGTCGGGAACAATGGCCTTAATAACATGCTGTATTAGACCACTGGTGGTCTTTATTACGACTATGTTTTTATTATAGAGTGGCTCAATAACACCCAGATCAGGTGTTATTGAGCCACTCTCACCGTTTTGAGTCTACAAACCTTCCATTTCATCCAATGGCGAATTCCTCTTTGTAACATCAAGGTTAAATCCTTTTGTTTCATTTCCCCTCCCTAGCGCTCAGGGCTGCGTTGTATAGACCTCAGTGATGATTGCTATCTAAGGAGATTGCGGGGATGCCCTATCCATTAATTAGACTGTTAATTGAGTACGCGATTAATTAAGCACGCCATTCATTGAGAAAACACACTGAATTAAATAAAGATGAGAGGCGGATCATTCATTTTTTGAATCGATAAAACATCATCAGCGTTATTATTGTCAGCTTATTATTTCAACTTAGGTTCTTTACACCTAAAAAATCATCGCCAAAGCGACGCTATTAAACCAGCCCTGCTCTTTTTAACGCTTGCTGCCCCAGCAAGGTCGCGTGTTGCTCGAGTCTTTCATCATCATTGATCTCTACACCATTGATCGTGCGTGTGGGTTTAACCATGCCGTTAAGTTGCTGTACCACATGGCCTAATTCATGGGGTAAATGGTGCTCCTGCCCTGGGGCTAAATAAATATCGAGTCCTTGAGCATAAGCATGAGCTTGGACTTTAGCGGGCATAGTGGAATTGTAATGTACCCGTACCCGTTGCAAATTCACCCCAGTGATGGCCTCCATGGCCGCTTTTAATCCAGAGGGTAAATTCCCACGAACACGTTCACTGATGACAGCATTGCTCGGCCAAGCATACTGCTTATTGCCTGAAGGTGATTTCTGAGGCCAATACCAAGAAGATAGCAAGGTTTGTGGGTAATAAGGCATAGTCGATTCCATCATAGAGAATTTTTCATAATAGATTGATATAATGATCCATTAACTCATTATTCCAATGGTTATCGCCATTACGTATTCATTAACACGCGTAATTAACGCTATAGAACAAGTTAACTTTTGGCTGATGAACTGGTTTTGGCTGCCACTAGTTGACTTGATGAATGCGACGTACTGCCTGGTTGTGGATCACTCTTGGCGGTACTTTGTTTCGCTATCGCTTGTTTAGTGGCTGTTTTCACTTGAAATAACCACACCACCAGTTGGTTGATATCATCAAGCGTGAATCTTGCCTCTAAATGCTGATTATGAAGATCCATCAACATCGTTGGCGTATTGATAGACACCGATAAATTCACTTCATTTTGCGCCTTATTAAAATTAAATGCCCATTGATTACCATGAGATAAATCCCCTTGCAGCGGTTTAAAAGCACCACTGATCCCGCTGGAGGCGCCGATTTTTGGTGGCACAACGCCACTCTTATCATCACTGTGGCCCTCAGCCTTGCTCACACTGTCATTGCTGGCTTCACTCATCTACTTATCCTCATCTATCGTTGACTTAAAGTTATTGCTTCATGTAACCGTTTAACGCGCTATTAATAGCGAACTTCAGATGCCATCATGCCGCACCGCAGGCACAGCGTTAAAAATATCCTCGCTGGCAACAGCGAGGATAGACTTAAGCTAATGCTTATTTATTTTGCGAAAACAGCTTAGTGATCCCTAAAGTGTTCGCCGCTTGGCAAGTCACATTGGCTTGTTGTTGGGCATAAACCGCGTTAGCTGCCGCCATGGCGACAGAATTCCCGATAGTTTGATATAAACTGCCCATTGCCATTGCAGGCGCTTCAGCCAATACTTTGGTATTGGTTGCTGATACCGCATCGATAACAGCGCCGTTGACGACGGTTGGTTGACTTGGTTTTGAATCTGCCATGATTGTTCTCCATTTTCTAACGTTAAGAGTTTAAAAGTAAATGTTAAAAATAACCTGTTGTAAACATATTAGGGTTACTTGTTGTCAGCAAATAACTTAGTGATCCCTAAGGTATTCGCTGCCTGACACGTCACATTGGCTTGTTGCTGAGCATAAACCGCATTGGCCGCTGCCATCGCCACAGAGTTACCGATAGTTTGATATAAACTGCCCATTGCCATGGCGGGTGCTTCTGCCAAGACTTTGGTATTGGTTGCTGATACCGAATCGATGATTGCACCGTTAACGACGGTCGGTTGACTTGGTTTTGAGTCTGCCATAATTGGCCTCCTTTTTTATCGCATTGAAAAATAGCTAAATAATGACATTAATCAGTTCATTAACTATCCTGAGAAAACATTTTTGTAATGCCAAGCGTACAAGCTGCTTGACAAGTCACATTGGCTTGCTGCTGCGCATAAACCGCATTCGCCGCTGCCATCGCGACAGAATTACCAACCGTTTGGTATAAACTGCCCATTGCCATAGCAGGTGCTTCAGCCAGTACCCCTGTATTGGTTGCGGATACCGCATCAATAATAGCGCCATTGACGACTGTAGGTTGCTTAGCATCTGGCATATCTTTCTCCTCCCAGAATTACATTTATGCTTAATTGATGCTTTCTCATGAGACGTATGACGTGTCTTCGCCGCACTTGAGAAAACATGAGATAAAACTAAATCAATAACGCATTTAGTTTATTGCTGGACCACACTCATTATTAAATAGATGAGAGATGGTTATCACAATCCGGTATTAAAGATGAGTACTACCTCATCTTATTTTTATATTATCATTAATATTATTCATTAGTTTTCTGATATTTTAAATAAATTAAAAATCAATATTAAAGTAACAAAACAATATTAATTGAGTTAGAAATAATATTAATTTCCAAATGACACAAATATCTTTGTTTGTCACATTTATCGTTATTTTATTTTATAAAATTTTTAGAATATAGAACGACACTCACTGAATATGGCGATCGACACCATATGACGAAACATATTTAAGATCATTTGAAAATCAATATTATTTCGGTTTTAAATCAGATAATACACTGGCCCCAGCCGTCCCCACATTGGCTAAGTTATCCACGGCAAAGGTGATATTCTCCTTAGCATTATCAATAATTTCTTTATAAGCTACATTGGCAGGTTCTGCCAACCACTTTGCTGATGCAACCCCTATCACAGTAGTTTCTATTGTACTGATATTACGTAGCAAATCAGTTGCACTTTCGACTGCAGCGGCAATAGACTGATTGATATTGGCTTGGATCAACTCGGTTGCATTGTCTTTTCCTTCCTTATCACTCATTTATCTATTTGCCTTTTTTCATGGCATCGGTAATCTGTTTTGCTCTATCATCAATATAATCACAAAATTGCTGAGGATCTTGACCCCCCTCAAACACAATATCGACTTTTTTCATTAGCTTGATGTAATCATTATCATATTGTAAAGCCAAACAAGGCACACTGGTCCCCCCACTCGTCGGGGCCTGTTTTAATGTTGACAAAGTGCCTTCCATTTGACTCAATTGCTTATCCGCTGCCTTTTCAACACTGTCCAAACTGGCTATCACATCTTTACTGTTATCAATAAATTTATCGAACTGTTTCAGTTGATCCGCTTGAAAATCTTGCGTTGTGGTCAGCATTTTATTTAAATCAACGGCCATACCGTTACTTGCTCATATTTTTAACGAAAGTAAATGACTCCATTTGATCAAGCATAGATTGACGCATTAAATCAAATTGTATGCGCATATTCTCAACATATTGATTGTGACCAGAAACGAAGTTTCTTTCATAGCTTTGCTGGAAAATCACATCCGCTTGAGCTGCATCAAAAGGTTGATATTGATATCCTTGTTGGAAAGTTGACTCCCGCTGTTGTTCAAAGCTACGATTAGATTGGTGTGTTACTGGAATTTCAGCAGCCGCACCGCAAGTAAACTCCCCCTCACTGTTCTTTATCGCTTCGAATTCATAATTAACTCGAGTGATCATGACCGCTCCCCCTTATCCGCTTCATCTAAAGATAATACGTCATTGATCTGGGCTAATAAATGATTTAGCCCTATTTGATGCACCGCTTTAATTTTATCCATACCCTCTAATGGCGCCAATAACGGTCCTTGCAGACGCAATCCATCGAAATTCTGCGCTCCATGCTGCATTTTGATAGCCTTATTTTCGGTTTGGGGATCAAGCTCTACGGCTCCCGATGCGATTAATGCCTGCTGCTCTAATGCCGCTAGCATCATCTCCAGCTTTTGCTGTTCTTGCTGTTTTAACAACCTCACGCGTTGACTCACATCCAAGGCTAACGCACCGGCCTTCTGACTCGCCGCCAACTGTGCCTGATAACTCACTTGTGCACTGGCATCCTGAAAATACGCGGTTTCAATAGCCTCGCTCTTAACCCCTTCACTAGCCTCAGCATTAATGTCATCATTCGATTGCATCAAAGGCACATCACTTTGCGCCAACGTCGAGCGTGCATCACTTTCTTTGGGCTGGGCATGATTAAAGTATGTTGTCATAATGGCTCCTATTAATAAGGTTAATAGCTCGCTGTTGCAGTGATCTGATGTAAACGACGCTCAATCACTTTTCGATGTACGCCCAATAATGTGGCTGCTTTTGTCTTATTACCACCACTTTGGTCCATAGCCGCCTCAACTAATGCATCGTAAATGGCCTTTATTTTGTTTTCGATAGGCAATTCAATAATTTCTCTCGCCAGCTTGCTTAATACATCCGGATCGGCTTCACAGACAGATAAAGCATGAATACACTGCGCCGACAAATAATCGTCATCAGCCAAGATAACCAGTTTATCAATGGTATTTTTAAGCTGTCTAATATTGCCAGGCCAAACGGCATATTTAAATAAATCCATCGCACATTGACTGAAAGTCATACTCTTGTGTTGTTTCGAAAAGTAATGCACTAACAAAGGAATATCTTCTCGGCGTTGGGCCAGTGACGGGATCGTCAGTTCAAATAAATTTAAACGATAAAATAAATCTTCCCGAAAAGCTTTGTCTTTGACTCTTTGACTCATATTCTGATGCGTAGCTGAAATAATCCTTCCTGTAAAATGACGTTTTTCACTGCTGCCAATACGACAAAAATATTTGCTTTCTAATACCCGTAGCAATTTTGGCTGATGGACAAGGGGCAGTTCAGCAATTTCATCGAAAAACAAAGTACCATTATGGGCTTGTGCAAAAAAACCATCATGATTTTTATCTGCGCCAGTAAAAGCCCCTTTTTCATGGCCAAACAATAAAGATTCAAACAAATGCTCGGGAATGGCACTACAGTTAACCGCTATCATTTCCCCTTTTCGGTCACTCAATTGATGAATGGCATTGGCAAATAATTCTTTACCGGTACCCGTTTCTCCCTTGAGCAAAACAGGGCAATCTGTCACGGCTATTTTTCCTATTTGTGACGCTAATGCGTGGATCGAAGCGGCATTACCAATAATGCCGGGTAATATTGTTGGCGAACTTTGGTAAGTCATGTTCATCTACCCATCAATGGCCAAGTTATCAAAATAGGGTAACCTATAAAAATGATCACTATGGCATAGTCTCTATTAAGTTATCACAATGATCTAATCTCTTTTATTGCCTATACCCAAACCAGTTGAAGAGGTAGGATCCAGCTGACTTGGGTATAATGGCTAATCTTTAAATTTACGGGTATACGCTTGCTGATACACACTCATCACTTTTGTCGCAGTATCAAAAGGCGTTTTCGGATCGCTGATTTTCGCCTCTTTGATAATGGCGCTGTACTCATCTTGCATCATAGGATTGCCTAACCATTTAGCATAGGCACTCGCCATCACGGTCGTCTTAATGATGTTTTGATTACGGATCAAATCCGTTTGATCTTGCGCCGTATTAGCCACCGTCTGTGCTAAGGCTGCGCCTGCGGCCTCATGAGGATTAATACCAATATCAAAATCCGATGATCCGGTTGGTTTTTTAATATCCATTCTCGCTCCTTGTTATCCCTAATGGTGCAGCCACTTTTTTATTGCTAAGTTGTCAAGACTGCTGTTGACGACGTTTTATCACTGGATGATGACGCCGTCGACTCGGCTTGCTTTTTAGCTTGTTGCATACTGGTTTTAACTTGAAATAGCCATACCAGTAATTGATTAATATCCCCTAACGCAAATTCAGCATCAAGATGTTGATTACTCATATCAACCAACATCGCGGGTGTATTAATGGTCACATTTAAGCTAATCCGGTTCTGATTTTTATTGAAACAAAACGCCCACGTATTCCCACTCGAAGTATCCTCTTTGAGCGGATTAAATATGCCGCTCACACAACTCGATACCCCTATATTGGTATTGTCTAAATCGCTCATTTTTATCACTCCTTGCATTCAAGCATTAAATCAGCTGCCTAATATTTTTTCGCAGGCTGCCACCATGGCTGAATTCCCTAAATTTTGAGAAGCATATTGATTAGATGTATTATTTAACATGCTCAATGATAACGCATTCACTAAGCCACCTAATGACAACGTCCGCAAGGTCGCAGCACTTTGTTCTTGCACTTCATCATTAATGGCTTTCGAAGCAGCGATATATTTATTTTCATCTTGGCTCATCTTGATCCCTTACTTTTAATCCTTTAATGAGATGCAGACAGTCACTAAACCGGTGCATACTGCACTGCATCTCCAATGACCTGTTAATTAGTTAAGACTATTTATTCGCTGAATATAACTTGGTGATCCCTAACGTCGTCGCCGCCTGATAAGTGACATTGGCTTGTTGCTGGGCATAAACAGCATTAGCGGCCGCCATCGCCACTGAATTACCAATGGTCTGATATAAACTGCCCATCGCCATCGCTGGTGCTTCAGCAAGGACTTTCGTATTGGCAATGGTGACCGAATCAATCACTGCACCATTCACCGCTTCAGGTTGTGCCATAATACCTCTCCAATAATCATACTGTTAAAAATAAATACTTGAATTTCAATTAGTATCATTTATTTTGCTCAAACATTTTCGTTATGCCAAGTGTGGTTGCTGCCTGGCAAGTTACATGCGCTTGTTGCTGAGCATAAACGGCATTAGCAGCTGCCATCGCCACTGAATTCCCCACAGTTTGATATAAACTGCCCATTGCCATGGCGGGCGCTTCTGCCAAGACTTTGGTATTAGTTGCTGATACTGCGTCAATAATGGCGCCATTGACGACCTCAGGTTGTTTTGGATCTGACATATTTATTCTCCTATAAGGTTATACATTTATCGTTCGTTGTGATCTGAAATATCCTTAGGTGATCTTCATCATCTCCTAAGGGCTCACAGTCGAATAAGCCTTTGGCTTATTCGGCCCCCCGCCCTCCTGAAACAACATGACCCAGCAGGTTGGGAGGGATACCCAAATATTCAAAACCAATCGATTTTAAACACCTGAAATAAAAATAAGGATACCTTATTGACTCAAGGTAGAGTTAAACGCATATTTATCATTAAACACGCTTTCAACAACATCCTTATTATAAAACAAATGACATCCGAGAGGATGGCATAATATATTCACTCGCTTGTTTCCTTATAACGTTAAATCCAAAGTCACTGAATACTTTCTCTATATTAGGGTTGTACACATCAACAATAATTTCTTTATATTGATTATTTTTAGCATAAATGGTTAGCTTTGACATTAATGTTATCAACAAAGAATGATATTGATTACAAGCCAAATTAAAATCAAATTTAAAAGCTATACATTTCGTAGTCTCGCCACTATCTAATTTAAGATCACCACCATAAATAGTAAAGCGTAAATACAAAATATAGATCTTATCATTACTCATAAAAATAACGATTTCAGAAATGAGATTTTTTTTACTCCGATCTATTTCATCCTTAAAAACTTGTTCCCATGTTATTTTACCGCCATTCATATAATTAACCATACCACAAGCATTAGCCACTCCTAATGTATTAATTATAGAATAAATTGAACTCGATTTATTATTTTTTAATATTATAGAATCAACTAATATATTCACCATAGAATAAAAAGCTAAAGGTAAGTCTTTTTCTAATAAGGTTACATCCTTATTTTTAGTACAATGAAAATGACCGTCGTATTCATCAGTTAACAGCTCTACGGGTAAAAAATAATCTTTTAACATAACAATCCAATAGACTTATTATACAAATGAGCACGAAATACTCACACTAAGTGGCATTAAACATATCATTAATTGAGCTAAGATCAGCATCCTCACCAAGTCTACTTCCTTTTGTACTTACGGGTTCTTCTTGGGAGGATTCCGGTTCATTAAAAAGGTTTTCTTGCTCACCAAATAAACTATTTGCTTGCATAAAAAAAGACTCATCCGATATTTTAGGAATATGACTCCCCTTCAACTCTCCCCAATTAATCACTTGAGGAATGTTAAGCGGGGCTCCTTCAAAACCTTCTATTCCGCATGATGTTATCGCCTCATTAATTAACGACATCGATTGTTCGTAGAGTAACTCTGCTGAGATAGGGGCCTTCACATCATTCGCTTTACTCATAAGGTTCTCCTTACATAAAATTAGTCGGCATTAAGCCCGTTCAAAAAACGGTAAAGAACAAACTAAAAACAGACTAGCAAAAAGCATATATTTTCTTTATGCCAAGCACTAACACCGCTTGCTGATTAATGTTCATCTGTTGCTGTGCAAACACATTATTCATTGCCGCCATCCCCATGGAATTAGACATATTCATGTACATACTCCCCATGGCCATGGCGGGTGCCATACTGACATTCATCGCATTAATGAGTGCGATAGAATCCATAACTTTGCTTATTGTGGACATTATTGCCTCCTGTCTATTCACCGTGTCGCATCATATTGGCTAAATCTATCGCGCGTTGACCCACTTGCTGTGCCCATTTTGAATGCAGCATTTCATCGGCAGCAACTGAATAATTTTCTGATGCAACAGCTTGCAACATATTCTTAAATTTAAGTAATCCAGCCATGCCTAAGTTAAATGCCATATCACAAAGTACGACTTTCCTTATATCATCTACTTCGCGAATAAAATGGATATTGTTAGTTATTTGTGATTCAACGGCCTCAATATCATTATCGAGCAAATACAGTGCTTCTTCTGTCGTTATCCCTCCTTGACATAATTGCTTAATACGATGTTCGTCATTAGCAATTTCTATTGCTAGCATCCGTATTTCAGACATATTAAGATTATTTTTGAGCAATCCATCAACACAGTGATTATTAGTAATGAAACATTCAACTTCTTTTATTGACAATCCCTGAGCATCAAGATTTCGTCCGACACCGATCGTATTTTTCCCCACTGAACATTTGTATATTTTACATACCAAACCTTCATGCTTTATTAATAGTTTTTTCAATAAAGCTTTATACTTTGGACTCAATAAACTCATTATTTTCTCCTCTTTCACGTCCATCACAGTTTAATAATGTTGTCTAATTTCATATCTAACATAAAACTGTGTTTTAATTTTTGGACATACAATGCAACTTTGGCTTTTCCTTGATCTTGCGTTAAGACACCAATATGCCCTCCAAGGGGACCGAATAATATTTTAACCTTATCCCCTTTAACTAACCCATCTGCAATTTTTATTTGATTAAAATTATCAACAATTGATTTCATCAAACGAATGTCGGTATCTGGGATAATCGCCACCTGATGACCAAAACTGACATATTGTAAGAAGCCCGGAAGACATTTTACTTCATGGTATTCATCGGTACTTTGACGTACAAACAGATATGACTTAAATATCGGTTTGACTATTTCTTTTTTTCTATCACTCCATTGACGGATAGAGCGCTCTAAAGGTAAATAAGCTTCTATTCCTAACGCTGTTACCTTTTTATAAAGTTTTTCCTCTGCATTTACGGCTGTATAAATAACATACCATTGTTTCTCCATTCATTCTCCGCGCTCTATTTAATATACAAGGTAAGCTCCGCCATAACAGTCCCATAATGCTCTGAATGAATGATCAATTGGCAAGCAGTCATTATTTAAGTAAATAACAATATAAACTACAATTAAATATAATCGATATAAATTAAAAAACATTTCTATACGTAACATTATTTTACTTAACCGTAAGTATACTTCTTTGCTCTCTTGGTGATAAATTAAAACACTTTTTATATAATGTTGAGAAGTTCGCAGCATTATTATAACCCACTTCAAGTGATACTTGTTGAATTGACATTCTAGTGCTAATTAAATAATATTTTGCCAGCATCATCCTTTCTTTCCTTAGCCACTCAAATACACTATTATTTAGTACCAATTTAAATGATGCAGATAATTTACTCCGATTGGTTCCCATTTCTCTTGCCACGCCATCTAAGCAAAATTTCATATCAATATTATCAATTAAATATTGACATGTTTTCTTAACGAGTACTTTCTCAGCACTTTCAAAATTAGCGTTATGAATATATCCTGACATTTTGTTCATTTCAATTGCAAGGTTACAATCATTACCATCACCCTTATTATAAAAATACCTCATCCCACTATCAATACGATATATAAACTCCTTATCATTAATGGGGTTTAATATATAGTCTTGAATGCCTTTATGATATAAATCACTACGGGCATAGTCATCGTTAATAATAACTAATATTGGCACTGACATATTTTTAGTAACATGGTTTAATAGGTGATCAATATCCGAAACGGGATTAATCAAGTCAAAAACAATCAGATATTGACTGTCATTTCCCACATCCGCATCCAATTGATAGCTAACTTTATACCCCGAACAATGAAGATAATATGAACATTTTTCATTCGTTATATTATTATTCCCTAGCAAAATTATTTCTTCCTTCGCTATACTCATATACTTCCCTTACATCGATATCAACGTTTATTTTGGTTGAATATTAGTAATCAGCTCACAAATTAACGCTGTATTACAATCAATTCATCTATTAGCGTAAATGATACCTTTGTAGGCGTAAATGATGATAAAAATGGACTGCAAATGTTAACAAAATATATATTTAATGTAAAATTAATAGAGAATTTATTGAAGTCGTAAAAATAAAAGCGTCAATACCATTGACGGGCAGGTAATCAATCTTATCAATGTAATGCTGAATTTATAACCGCTGACAATATGTTTCTTTAACACACCAAGCAATAATCAACGCCACTATAAACGCCATCGGCATTAGCCACATACTCCAAAAAAAATCAACATACTGATAAGCCTCCCCCGTATGACTTTTACTCTGACTGAGTGGTTGACTTGTTTTAATCAGCCAACCAAAAACAGGCTGCATAAACCCACCGGCCATGATGATAACACTTGATAATCCTTGAGCTCTCGCCGTTAACATTGATGAAAGATTGATCAGGCAGGTATAAAGTCCAGCGAACCTGTTTGGTTTATTCTTAACCACCGTCCTAATGGCTGTCCAAAAACGCATTTCCGATCCCATAACTCTTTGTTCAAGCTGAACCGGATAATCATGGGGATAGATAAACAACCAGATACCCCCCCTCCTAAGCCCAAATTGCACAGTAATGTCTGCTGCCAACCTAACGTATTCATCAACCATACAAAAGGAGCTTGAGCCAAAACCCCACCTAACATCGCAATGGTGACACATAGTCCCATAACGACTGCCATATGCGGTGTGGTAAACCAGCGGGAGGCTAATTTAACGCACGACACTATAGCAAAAGAGGCCATCATTCCCACAACAAAACGCGCTATGGCCGCTATCCAAAAATGGCTTGTAAAGCTAAATATGGCGGTGGCAATCACACAGAAGACAGTAGCCAACAACAATAAAATCCGTACAGAAAAGCGATCGAGTAATATTCCTGCCGGAAAAAGAAAAATAACCGTGCCATAAAAATACATGGCTGATAAGTTTCCCAGCTGCTGGGGACTCAGATTGAAATAAACCATGAGCTCGGGCGCCATTTCATTGAACATGTTCATTTGAATAAAAATATAGAAAAAACAAGATATCAAAAAGGCGCCGCAGCGCCTTTTTATCAATATATACCCGTGATACTTCAAGATGCCGGATTCAGCTGGAATTAAAAGCCTTGTAGGCAAGGCTTTGAGCAGATGACCTAGTAATTCTAAGTTAATGCTCAATAACACAGCGTAAAAGGCGTTTAAACCTGCCTATTAGGAGCCATTAAAACCAACCACTTCTGTGTTGCATGCTTTTAAAAGGTGCCTACATTCCCGCAATCATGCGCCTTAAATTGATTGGTTTTACTGGCTCTGAAAACATGCATCTTGAAGTATCACGGGTATAGACCTATTCTTGCGCTAATTCCTTTTCAAGCTGTTTCGCTACTCGCTCCGGAGATCCTGAATGGCGAGCCAATATCGAATAAGCAACAGGGATCACAATAAGGGTAAAGAAAGTCGCCAACGTAATACCTGATAACACCACCACACCGATAACAAAACGCGTTTCAGCCCCAGCGCCGACGGCCATCACTAAAGGAACCGCACCAATTGCCGTGGTGATCCCCGTCATTAGAATGGGCCTTAATCGTTGACTGGAGGCTTGAATAATCGCCTCATGAAATGCTAAACCTTTATCCCTAAGTTGATTAATAAATTCAACGATCAAAATACCATTTTTAGCCGCCAATCCCACCAGCATAATAATGCCAATTTGACTGTATATATTAAGACTTTGATCCGTCACCCACAAACCAATTAAGGCGCCTAATGTGGCAAGAGGCACCGTCAGCATGATAACAATCGGATGCACATAACTTTCAAATTGTGCCGCCAGCACTAAGAACACCACTCCTAAGGCTAAAATAAACACAAAGTACATTGAATTACCCGACTCTTTATAATCCAATGATTGCCCTTTATAACTTATCACCGCCTCTGCGGGTAAATACACCCGTGCAATTTCATTAAGATCTTCCAGCGCTTCACCTAAGCTGTAACCATCAGCTAAGTTCGCTTCTAGGGTAATCGACCGCATACGATTATAACGATTGAGTGCACTAGCATCGGCAAATTCTTCTACTGACACTAAATTTGATAATGGGATCAGCTCTTGGGTTCGATCTGAACGCACATAGATATTTTCCAAATCTTGCGCGGTATTTTGCGTCTCTCGTACCCCTTCGATAATGACATCATATTCTCGTCCATCTCGCATAAAAGTAGTGACCAAACGCGATCCTAACATCGACTCTAAGGTACGGCCAATATGGGAAATCGACACCCCTAATGCAGCGGCTCTATCTTTATCAATAATTACCCGTAATTGCGGTTTAGTTTCCTTATAATCATCATCCAGCCCGACTAAATTAGGATACTCTTTCGCCTTTTCGAACATAATATCACGCCAATGTGCCAACTCTTCATAGCTGGTACCGCCCAATACAAATTGTACCGGTTTTCCCACTCCTCGGCCAAAGGCCTGGCGAGTCACCGGAAATGCCCTAACGCCAGCCAAATCAGATAATCTAGCGCGAATGTCATCGATGATCTCACCCACTCCGCGTCGTTGCCCCCAATCCTCCAGTACAATAATGGCCATACCATTGGAGAAATTGGCACTGGTTCCGAATGAGCGCGGCGCCCGAATAAGTAAACGTTTCACTTCTCCCGCCTCAACCAAAGGCATTAGACGCGTTTCAATTTCATCCATATAAGATTCAATGTATTCAAAGCTAGCTCCCTCAGGACCGTTCACAATTAAAAATAACGAGCCTCTATCTTCTCTTGGGGCAAATTCTTGTGGAATTATCGTCATTAAATAACCACTACACACCAGCGCGATAAACACCATGGACGTGATAATATAAGGGTGCTTCATCGAATAAGCTAAGCTTTTTCGATAGCGAGACGACAATTTGTCCATTCCGGCATCTATTTTTTGAACCAACCAAGGTGATTCGTTGTTGGGCTTGAGTAATTTAGAACACATCATAGGGCTTAGCGTTAATGCCACTATACTGGAGAAAATCACCGCAGCGCTCATCGCCACCGCAAACTCTTTAAATAACTTGCCTAAGTCTCCTTCTAAAAATGTAATGGGCATAAACACCGATACGAGTACCAGAGTCGTTGCAACAATGGCGAAACCCACTTCACGGCCGCCTAAAAAAGCCGCTTTCAATGGCGAATCACCTTCCTCAATCCGCCGATGAACATTCTCTAGCATCACAATCGCATCATCAACCACCATGCCAATGGCTAAAATCATCGCCAGTAATGTGAGTAAATTAATCGTAAAGCCTAGACTATACAGCACGATAAAGGTGGCCATTAACGACACGGGCACGGTTAAGGCCGGGATCAACATCGCCCTGACACTGCCCAAAAATAAATAAATCACAATGATCACCAAAAACATGGCGATAAAAAGTGTTTGATACACTTCTTTGACAGAGGCTTCAATAAATACTGAACTATCATACGAGCGTTTAATCGACATGCCTGCAGGTAATGTGGGATTGATTTCATCGACGAGTGCATTTGCCGCTCTTGCTACCGATAAGGTATTCGCTGTCGATTGTTTTGAGATCCCAAGACCAATCATGGCCTCACGATTACCCCGAAAGATAATCCGCTCTTCTTCAGAGCCAATCTCCACTTTTGCCACATCCCCAAGCTTCACTAAATATCCATCTTCTCCTTCTTTAAGCACTAAATTGGCAAAATCATCGGCGGTTTTAAAACTGCGCTCCAAGCGCACCGTAAAATGCCTATCTTTTGACTCAATACTGCCCGCTGGAAGCTCCACATTTTCTTCACGTAAGGCAGACTCAATATCCGCCACGGTTAAATTGCGAGCCGCTAATGCCTGTCTGTCGATCCAAATGCGCATGGCATAAACCTTTCCCCCTCCTAAGCGAAGATTGGCAACACCGTCTAGTACAGCAAAACGATCCACTAAATACCGTCTAGCATAATCCGTCAATTGTAAGGTATTCATTTGATCTGAGACCAAATTTAGCCACATAATCACTTCATCCCCACCATTAGCTTTTTCAACTTCTGGAGGATCGGACTCTTCTGGCAAATTATTTAATAAACCCGAAATTCTGTCTCGCAAATCATTCGCTGCCGCTTCAATATCACGATCCACCGCAAATTCAATGGTAATGTCAGAACGCCCATCACGACTGGATGAATTAATGTTGCGTATGCCTTCAACACCACTGATTCTATCTTCAATCAGCTGGGTAATACGACTCTCAACGACTGAGGCTGATGCGCCACGATAATTGGTCTGAATAGACACAATCGGCGGATCAATATCAGGGTATTCTCTAAGCGGAAGCTTATCAAATGCCACTAAACCAAAAACAATCAATAAAATACTGATAACTGAAGCGAATACCGGCCGCTTAACCGAAAGATCTGTTAATATCATGCGATGGGCTCAACCTTAGCTTGCTCTAAAAAGCTAAAATTCTCACTCAACGAAACGCTGACCTTGTCACCTGGCCTGACTTTTAATATACCACGGACGATGACTTGTTGATCTAATTGAATACCATCGACTATTTCGACCCAACCGCGTTTACGGATCCCTAATGTCACCAACTGACGGCTGACCACGCCTTCACTGTCGACCACATAAACATAATGCCTTTCTTGAATGGGAATAATCGCCGACTCAGGTAAAATGAGTGCCTCTCGACTCGATTTTATCAACTTAACCGTCATCAACATACCCGGTAGCAGGCGACCCTCTGGATTAGGAATGTCGGTTCTGACGATCACGGCGCGCGTTGCAGGATTCACTCGACTATCAATCGATGCCACCTTACCAATAAACTGTTCATCATCAAAAGCGACAGCCTTGGCTTCGACTTTATTGCCCACTTTAATCGCTTGTAAAAAACGCTCTGGCACAGAAAAATCCAATTTAATCACCGATATATCATCTAATGTGGTAATTTCATCGCCGGGAGACACTAACGCGCCGAGACTCACTTGACGTAGGCCTAACACGCCAGCAAAAGGCGCTTTTATTTTTCTATCGGCTAACGCCGCATCGGCTTCTAATAATTGCGCATTGGCGGTATCGATGGCGGTTTGTAATCTATCTCGCTCAGACACGGCTACTGTTTGAGAGGTCACTAGCTCACGGATCCTCTCAAGTTCACGAATATGATCGTGTAATTGCACCTTAGCTATCGTCACCTGTGCTGCTTGAGCTCTATCGTGAAGCTGAATAAGAAGTTGACCTTTTTTGACTTTGTCACCATCACTAAAATTAACTTTTGTCACGACATCACTGACTTTTGAGGTCACGATAATCGATTCGTTTGCTTGAGTGGTCCCTAAGGCCTCAACTTCTTCTCGTATTGGGCCCATCGTTACTTTGGCAACAACAACATTCACCATCGGTCTCGCATTAGCTTGCGTTAGCTGCTCTTCCTTCAAAAAATGATAACCTAAGGCGGTTAACACCAATACAAAAATAACCAGTATTTTTTTCATTACCTTCCCAAACAACCTTTTTTAGTATTCTTTTAGTTTACCTTTATAACCCAATCAAACAATACCTTTTACTTTTGGTTACAATTTAAAGAGCTACCGCTCTATTTGTTGGAGCCGATATTTATTCTCTCCAAATAAAAACCCCCAGATTTTATCAAAAAATCTGGGGGTTTTTATTTTTAATAAGCTAAGACTAAACAATCCTCAATGACACTGAACAAAAACATGGGTTGTTTTTTGAGTCAACGCATTGTCATGTAATCCTCTCACATAATAAGGTGACTGGAATGTCACCACACTGATCCGCTTTAAAACTCATCAAGTGTCTGTTAGTTTGCGCAGCAACTTTACTTGGACGTCTTGATATCGCGACAACTTTTTCATCATCCGTGTTGGCATTAGTGACTAAATAAAACAAGCTGCCTCGGGTAAATATCGATGAGGTTAAACCAATAGCCATTTGTATTTGCTGCCCATTCAATCGTTAACGTTGACGCTCTCGCCTTCGTATCGATTTAACTTGTGCCTATTTTTCTCAATAGGGTTCAAATCTGGGCTATAAGGAGGTAAAAATTCAACTATACAATCATATTTTTTTATCGATTCAATAATATCATTACGCTTATGAAAGCTAGCATTATCCATCACAATGATAGATTGGACAGAGACTTTGGGCAGTAAACCTTGTATTAACTAAGCATAAAAGACATCAGCATTAATATTGCCAGAAAATAGACTTAGCGTCAGAAAGGTCATATTGACTATCGCACCAATGACATTAATACGGCCTTTAGCCTGCCAATCATGCTTGCCATAACATCGTAACCCTTTTAGGGCATAGCCATGTGTACGGAGCATCGATTGAGCAAAGCCACTTTCATCAAGGTAAACAATGTCCTTTCCTTCTTCTTGATATTTTTGTATTTTCAGAATAAAGGTTTGTCGAGCGATTTCATCCGCTTTGGGGTGTTTAAGGGCTTTTTTTTATAGGTGATATTTTTCTTTATAGGCCAAAATGCGTTGGCGAAAATCGAGACTGTATGGCATCGACTACATTATGCCATATTATTATTTAGCTATATTCCATCACTGTTGTCTTAATCCTCCACTTTAAAATAGCGGAAAACAATATCATAACTAAAGTCGGTGGTTTTAACCTTAAGAGAGGACTAATAAATATTTTTGGGGATCTATTATGCGATTGAAATCAGTAACGGACCCATTCAGAGCGACACTCACTTTGCCATTTAAGGTGTAGGCTGATGGAGGGAGTGGCTTTCTCTGTACGCAAGACACTGAAAGAGGTTTACTGGATCATGTCCGCTTTTATCGCGAGTATAGTGCCTACGATCAGGGCAGACGACTTAAATAGAATACGGTTCAGCCCGAACTGACATCCAGAGAACGGGCTTGGCTACGACAACTTAAGCGCTTCATTCTAATGTACATTATATCCTCGCACGTGCCTGCGTTACCGTAATGAGTATCTAGCATAAATCCATCTGCTTGAGCACAAGCTAGGTATACCTGAAGCAATAAGCCACTCTCCTCAATGATCAGGGCTAAATGCAACCGCACAGTAATCATTCTTATCGCAGGTAACGGTAGTGAGTATGATGCCAGAAAAATCATATGTTTCCACTTCATAATCAGCCAATTCTATCAGTGTCTCATATATAGTGTCTGATAATTCCACTTCGATAAGGCTTAGACCACGCCCTGTAGAGGTACCATCTGCTTTATGGATCCTGACATTGTAACGACATTGTACTATCTTTCTGCCATCCTTGCGGTGCATGTTCACCCATGTCTGAGCAGAAGATAATACATCGAGATCGGTAATAGCGTAGTTTAGCTCACTCGTTAACCCATCTTGAAACAGATTAAGAGGCACTTTTCTACCGTCTGCTAAGCGACCTTGAGCAGAAGACCGCATAAACTGCCCATACTCAATATGGCGATTTAAAATATCGACTTCAATGTCTTCAGGCTCTGGGCAATAGGTGGCACTGTATATTTCCGATATGTGCTGTGCCTGTAATGGCCCTGCCGTGATATTTGTGTTTGAATAAATATCTTGTGCCATTTGAAAACCATGCACTTCTGAACCCGGTAGTGTCCATGTTAACAACTCATTGCTAAATAAGTATAACTCCCCTTTGTTCATAACAAATTGCGTCGATGATAAGGTAGGGATAGACAGGCCATGACCTTCAACAACCGATCCGCTCAGATTTTCCATCTCGATATTCACTGCTCTACCCCGCTCTTCCGTTTTCATGTCATCGGGGCCAATATGATAAAGCTTCAGATCAAAATCGGTATTGTGCGGCAGCACCCCTTTAGCTGACTGCATGGCAAGTCTTCCTCCCATGCCTCCAGTTACAGCACCAACTACAGCGGCAATAGCAATATCGGTTTTATTAAATGAAAAATCACTATAGCTCCCCTGATGCATTGCTACTTGCGCAACAGCTTCCACTACCCCTCCTAAAACAAGGCCCAGTAACCCAAACTCACCATCCGGATCCACGTATTTGTAGGGGTTATTATTGGCATAGCTCGCTATTAGAAAATTAGTCGATTAAAGCTGTGACTGCTTTGGGAAAAACCAACTGGATCATTAGTGTAAAAACGGCCAATAAGCGGGTCACTTTTTTACCAACAAAAAAGCGGGCTTGCATGTAGGTTAAGTCCTTAATAAAACCACCGCTAAAAAGCAGTGGTTTTGTATGAATCGAAAGTAAGATTAACTATGTGAGTTGTAGCTAATTTATTTTTCGTAGGTTATTAGGACGTTTGCAACGTGGACATAATACTCTTCGCTTAGTTAACCACGCCCAAAGTAAATTATTCCAACGGGTTGCTTGTCCTCCTTCACGAAATGAGATTAATTGTTTCTGGCAATGTTCACAAAAAATTAAACGACTAGCTATATAAAATGAAACAACACATCCTCCAATTATAATAAAAAGATAATCAACTAGACCATTTGCTTTTTGCTTTTGTAGTATACCAAATTCAACCCCAAGCACTGAAGAAAATAACGTAAGTACACTCAAGAAACACAGTAAACCTGACAAAACAAAAACCAGTAAAAAACTACCTCTAAACATAAAATACTATCCTATTCACTTACTGACTGTTGGACTTGAGGCGCTCTAATCTCAGTTACCATTTTTTGCGCTAACCCGTTCCATTCTTTTCCTACCGTTTCCCCAATAGCGGTACCAACACCTTCACTAACAGCCATTATTGATGTTCCTATCACTTTATTAGGTTGAGTATTCTTATAAAAGTTACCAATTACATCTGGACGAGACCTCGGGGCAAAGGCACTAATTCCTTTTGCACTAATGGAGGCCACCCCTCCTAATCCTGAACTTATTGCAGCGATGATATCTAAATTATCAAATGCCCCCGCACCATGATATTTATTACTCATCATTTGACCAGCGATACTCGCAAGTGTATTAGTTGCAAATGCTCCTACTATATTGGGCAAAAAGACACCAACTGCACCACCTGCAGCAGCTCCAATAGCAGCCCCTTCCATAGCTCCGTCCCAGCCATTTTGATAATAACCTGTTATAGCGCCACCAATACTACCTGCTACTGCGCCTAAGACCCCCGTATAAATCCCAAACTCACCATCCGGATCCACGTATTTGTAGGGGTTATTATTGGCATAGCTAGCTATTAGAAAATTAGTCGATTAAAGCTGTGACTGCTACCGGCAAAGCCAACCGGATCGTTACTGTAAAAACCGCGCTATCAAGGGATCCCTTTTGATAAACAGAGTGGCGGGCCTGCATGTAAGTTAAGCCTAAATCCTTATCATGCAAGATGGTGGGTATAGCCAATGCCTGATCAATCGCAAATTTAATGAAATATTTCCATGCCCCTCCACTCTTTCTCATTATGACTCTCAGCCCTTTCAACACCACTCGACTTAAGTAAAAATTTGAACCTGTTCAAACAATAAAAAACCACCGCAAAAATTCGGTGGTTTTGGTGAAAAATGGATAACTAAAGATTAAACGTCAATCAAAACGGTTTATGTCTTATCTTCCAGTAAAAACGCATACAAATTAGTAATGTTAGAACTTGGGCTATTAAAAATGAATAAAAAATCCCTTCCCACCTAAATAAGCCATTGCCAAAAAAGTAATTCTTAAGTGCAAGAATAAAAATAACTAATATAAACATAACCTCTATAAACAGACACAATAATAGTACATCTTTATGTTTACCTTTTAACTTAACCTTTTTTCTAATCACTAAGCACCTTTTGAGACGTATTCAAAGAAAGATCAGCAGAAATTGCACCTGCTTGTTGAAATACTGAAGTGCTTGCTTCAGCAGTTTTACCAACAAAGGCTTTTTCAGTACTAGAGGCAATACTGGCATTAAATGAGCCAAAGCCTCTTTCGAGAGTTCTTGCAGTATTGGTGGCAATTTTACCACCAACACCCGTACCGAACCCTCCGCCAATCGCAGCATAAATCATTTGTTTTTCAGTAAACTCGGTTCCATTTAATTTACTACTTAACATAGCTCCTGCAACATTTGTAGTCGAACCAACAGACATGGTTGTCACTAGCGCATCTGATGCCCGCATCGCTCCTTTAGCTGACTGCATGGCAAGTCTTCCTCCCATGCCTCCAGTTACAGCACCAACTACAGCGGCAATAGCAATATCGGTTTTATTAAATGAAAAATCACTATAGCTTCCTTGATGAGTTAATACTTGAGCAAAAGCTTCTACTCCTGCACCAATCAACGCACCGACAATCCCAAACTCCCCATCTGGATCCACATATTTATAAGGGTTATTATTGGCATAGCTCGCTATTAGAAAATTAGTCGATTAAAGCTGTGACTGCTACCGGCAAAGCCAACCGGATCATTAGTGTAAAAACGGCCAATAAGCGGGTCACTTTTTTACCAACAAAAAAAGCGGGCTTGCATGTAGGTTAAGTCCTTAATAAAACCACCGCTAAAAAGCAGTGGTTTTTACCTGACTTAATCACTCAGAAACCTAGCTTAATATTATGAACATAAACTAGGCAACGAATTATGGGTGTTTTGGTTAATTTGTTGGTTAATTTTAGACTCCTATTACTCCCATACTGTGTCTACTTCTTCTTCAAAAGCAACTTTCAACGCATCACCACCTATTATAAGCCCTTGTCTAGAAGCATCATAGAATATCCCAAAATCAACCTTACCAGCAACCATATCAGGAATACAATTTTGAATAAACGATTCCAAACCTATCGGTTGTGGTTTTGCTCCCAGATGCTTGTGCTCCTCAAAGCAACATACATCTGCCAAATCAGGATGAGGCCACAAGGGAAAAATTTCACCTCCTTCTGAATCTTTAAAAATCACCCAATTATCTTCACCAACAACCAGCCCCCATACTTGCTCAAAGTCAGCACAATAGCGAATAAAATACTCGAATCGTTGCTCTGGTGACTGCTTGAGTAGATTTTCTATTTGCTTCTCATGCATTTTTTTACACTCTTCATCTTAATACCTATGTCTATGCAATCGAGTCTCAACCTTGTGATCTGCATGATTCTTAAGCTTTGATCCATTGTAACTGTTACCTTTACTTGCTGAAGCATCATGTGGGTGAGCCAATTCATAACCTTTATCTTGAGCTTTTCTCCCTGGCGATTCCCTCCCATTCCTTGGAATACGCAAGCCTGATTTGTTGCCATATTTAATATGACGAGCATCATTTTTTAACCAACCTCTATCAGCTGAACTAGCTTTGGGGTCGTTCATAATTTCTTTCAATCTTTGCTGTTTACCTGAACGCCCACTTCCTTTTGAAACAGCACTTACCGCTTTATACGCTTTTCTGGCTTTATTTATCGTTGCCAAAGGGTTGAGTGCATCAACTGCCGTATCCTTTAAAGCACCAACTACATTAGCTTTGCCCGTTGTTGCATAGTTTAACGCGATATTTAATGCAAAATCCACCGCTAACTTAGGATTATTACCATCCGGATCCACGTATTTGTAGGGATTATTATTGGCATAGGCGTAACGATTAAAGCTGTGACTACTATCCGCAAACCCCACAGGGTCATTGCTATAAAAACGGGCAAT
>NZ_JAKIKS010000072.1 GCF_023284005.1 Shewanella surugensis | reverse complement strand
TCATCGGGATCAATTAACACTCGGAATGTAGATAGTGCCTTGGGCACGGACTTAAGCCCTTTTAGGGCGTCACCCAAATAAGCCTCCGGCTTTGCCGGAGGTAAGTTAACTAGCTTAGTAGTTATATGAATTTAAATGAAGTTGTTTGTTTTTATTAGGGCATGAACATATTGAAGTGAAGTGAAGTGACTAGTGCTTGTTTTCATGTTTTTTATTTTTGCTCACGTTAATAATGACTGTAATTAAAATGACAAGCTCATAGACTTTTAGGCATGGAGTGCAATGATTCATTCACGTTCAAAATTGATTAGCATGACGGCACAGCAGTCATTGATTGGTTTTTTAGGATTAGCATTTTCTGTGGTGATCTTTCGCCAAAGTGGTTTTAGTGATGATGTGATTGTCGCAAAGTTACAATGGGTCTTAATAGCTTATGCGATTGGCACACTACTACAGGCGATTTATTGGCAAAAAATAGGCATTGGAACGGGATTAATGTTGCCTCCGATCAGTGGGGCTATCTATGTGCAGCCATCCATTCTTGCTATTGCAATTGGTGGCCTACCTTTACTCATTGGTATGACGATTTTTGCGGGAATGTGTGAATTTATGCTGTCTTTCATGCTTCGTCGTACGCGTATTATTTTTCCTCCTGAAATCTGTGGCTTGGTATTGCTTTTAGTGGGATTAGAATTAGGGGTGACCAGTATTCAAGCTGGAGCAAAAAAACCTTACATTATCAATAGTGCTATTTTGGTTGCTACTTTAATCCCTATATTAGTTTTAAGTGTTTGGGGAAAAGGTTACATTCGTCATGTTTGCAGCCTGATCGGTGTTTTTTCTGGTTTTGTTGTCACGCTATATTTGGAAGGGATCACCAATACGAATGGGTTCAATATGCCTTTATTCAAGTTACCGCCATTAAGTGCCATAGCGGAACAAAATATAAGCTTTAATTGGTCTTTAAGTTTACCTTTTTTTCTCGTGGGTTTTGCTGCGACCATTCGAAGTTTGGGTTTGACCATGAGTGTGCAACAAGCCAATGATCCTCATTGGCGTAAGCCTGATTATACATCATTACAACGTTCTATTCGGACCGATGGCTTGGCGGCTATGATTGCTGGTGCGCTAGGAGTGAATGGGATTAATGTCTCTCCCACATCGACGACTATGGCGATCGCTTTTCGGTGTACCGATGTGGTGTTAAGTTATGCAATGAGTGTTATTTTTGTACTACTGTCTTGTTGTACAGGGTTGCTTATTTATATTGCTAACTCTCCATTACCTATTGTGGCAGGTTTATTACTTTATTATGCAGCATTCATTTTTACTGGAGGGATCAGAACAATAGGTGCGCAATCATTTGGTATTAGGCAAGTTTTTACGATTGGCATTTCATTTTGTGTGGCGATGAGCACTTATATTATCCCTGAAGCTTATCAAGCTTTACCCGCACCTTTGGATGTCTTTGGACGCTCTAGTTTGGCGCTAGGGCTTATTTTTGCGGTTGTTTTGAATATGCTTTTTTCTATTGGTGCCAGAAGAAATGCGCGATTTATATTAAGAATGGAAAGTGTTCCTGATAAGCTGATCCGTGAAAATATTTATACTTATGGTAATTCGTGGGGGTTAAAGCAAGACTTAGTTGAAGATACTATTATGATAGCGAAGGAAATTGCTTATGATATTCATCATGCTAATTTAGCCGAAAGCGATATCGTCGTGGAAGCGAGAGATAATACCATTGAATTTAGTGTTTCTCTGACTTATACCGGAACCCCTTATAAAATGATGCCATTACAAACTGTCAATATGGAAAAAATTCTTGATGAAGAGATGTTTATCGAAGGGTTAAAAATTTATCTTCGTGGCATGATGCCTGATAAGGTGTCGACTTCTATCAATAATAATGATCATTGTTGCGTAATGATTAGTTTTAATCATTGAAAGCGTATAATGAGACGTGATTTTTAACCTTTATTTTATGGCGGGAGTGCTATGATCCCACACGAAAAAATTAATTATGTCGAATTGCCGGCAAAAGATATTGAATCTACAAAAGTTTTTTTCAATGAAGTTTTTAATTGGTCTTTTGTTGATTATGGTTCAGATTACACATCATTTTCTAATGAAGGACTCGATGGGGGATTTTTTAAATCAAAAAGGGTAATGTCTCAAAAAAATGGCAGTGCATTAATTGTTTTTTATAGTAAAAGTCTAGAAAAAACGCAAGCTAAAATTGAGGCGGCGGGTGGCAATATCATACAAGCTATCTACTCTTTTCCAGGGGGAAGACGATTTCATTTTAGTGATCCTAACGGTAATGAATTCGCAGTGTGGAGCGGCTTATTGTCATTACATAATGCTAGGATCAAAGGTTAAGGTAAAAGACGATTGTTAGGATATTTTAAGGCGTTTTATTCTCAGCTTTCTGATGAATAAATAGATTAAAAAAGCAAACCATGAAATACACATGATTGCGATAACCCAAGCTATTTTTTCTGGTTTAGATATTTTGGAAGAGCAGGCAATAAAAATAATTGGCGCGATCCATGCGACGGTATAAAGTAAGGTTAACATTCCAAAACCACTCACTTTGATAGACTCCATGTTGAATGAGGTTGCCCTCAAGTTTAAATTGAGTTGATTTTATTCATTTAATGATAAAGATAAAAGAATATTTTATCGAGAACGGCTATATAAAAAGATGGCAAGCAACGCGGGTAAATTAATGAGCCAAAGTAAAATGGTGCCGAATGTATAGATGACACTGGGGGAGTTGCCATGCAGTGTGACGTGAGATAGATAGGAATAGAGTACATTTTCGCTTAAACAGAATATGCCGACAAAAATCCAAACATAAGCAGGAAATATGTTTTTTTTGTAGATGTAACCGAATAATGCAACCAGCATAATACTGCTTGTTAGCGTATCTAAGATATCAATAAATCGGACTTCTTGGCCCATTAACCCTAAATAACTCATTAGCGTCATGCTCAGGAATGCATAAAAGTAAAATTTCCACGCAAGTTCAATTTTATGACCTTTTAAAAATGAAATACCTGATGATGAAGGGGAAATATTACTGTCTAGCACGATGATTCCTTTTTATTATTATTATTTAGTGTGCTTATCTGATGGAAGAAAGCAACTAATCCTTCGTTTTGTGACCCAGTAATAATACCACAATGAGTGTCTATTTTTCATTTTTTGTTTAAATTGTCATCGTTGAACAGGCTTTATTTAGACCAGTGATTTTTAACGTTTTAGTATGCCTACCCCTAGCCTATTACATACTGCAAAATAAATTAATGTTGTATTAGAAATCGTCTTGCTATTCCTTCATATCGCGCTACAGGTTTAGGTTATCTTCATTATAACTTTGATGAATAGTGATTGATGACGGTGAGTGTTGATATGTTACTGAAAATGTGAACACTTTGATTGATAAAGGTTTGCATTAACATTTAATGTATTTAATTAATTGTTTTTTAATGAATTTATTGTCTTGTGATGTCTGTTTTGTACTTTGTTTAAATTTAATTTGTTAACTTTATTTTTATTTCAGAATGGATAACGCTGACTTCGATGGTGTTCATCAAAAAATGCTCCCTCCGACTTTTTGACTGGGATGTAGTATAATAAACTCGAAATGAGCACGAACCTGCCCGAGTTGATAGTGTTTATCCAAGGCCGCGCAGTGTTGTTGTTCGAACGCCATAAAAGAGGAATGTTGCCGTGCTAGAAGCATATCGCAAACACGTCGCAGAACGTGCTGAAGAGGGCGTAGTCCCTAAACCACTCGATGCACAACAGGTTTCAGCACTTGTTGAGCTAGTGAAAAATCCCCCCGCAGGTGAAGAAGCGTTTATTCTTGACCTGTTAGAAAATAGGATCCCTCCTGGAGTAGATGAAGCTGCTTATGTTAAAGCGGGTTTTTTAGATGCTTTGGCACGAGGTGATGTGCAATCATCTATTTTATCAGCGGCTCGAGCCGTTGAACTGCTGGGCACTATGCAAGGCGGTTATAATATTGAGCCATTGATCGCTCAATTAGATAATGAAGCGCAAGCACCGTTAGCGGTTCGCGCCTTATCTAAGACATTACTGATGTTTGATTCTTTCCATGATGTGGTGGAAAAAATGCAAGCGGGTAACGCTGCGGCAAAACAAGTTGTCGAGTCTTGGGCGAATGCGGATTGGTTTTTAAATCGTCCAAAATTGGCAGAGAAAATCTCGTTAACGGTATTTAAAGTATCGGGTGAAACCAATACCGATGATTTATCACCGGCCCCAGATGCTTGGTCTCGTCCTGATATTCCATTGCATGCATTAGCGATGTTAAAAAATGCTCGCGAGGGTATTGTGCCAGATGTCGCGGGTACCGTCGGACCGATCAACAAAATTGAAGCACTTAAAGCGAAAGGTTTCCCATTAGTTTATGTGGGTGATGTTGTCGGAACGGGCTCTTCACGTAAATCAGCAACCAATTCAGTGTTATGGTTTATGGGAGATGATCTGCCTAATATCCCTAATAAGCGTGGTGGTGGTTTTTGTTTCGGCGGTAAAATAGCCCCTATTTTTTTTAATACCATGGAAGATGCGGGTGCGTTACCAATTGAACTTGATGTCAGTGAAATGGAAATGGGCGATGTTATCGACGTCTATCCATATGACGGTGTGGTTAAGCGCCATGATACTGATGAGGTCATCTCTCAATTTACATTAAAAACGGCTGTGTTAATGGATGAAGTGCGCGCGGGTGGGCGTATTCCATTAATCATTGGACGTAGTCTCACTGATCGTGCGCGCGAAGTGCTAAATATTGGGGCTTCTACTGAATTTGTACGTCCAAAAGATGTTGCTGATACAGGTAAAGGTTTTACACTGGCGCAAAAAATGGTCGGTAAAGCCTGTGGCGTAAAAGGGATTCGTCCAGATCAATATTGCGAACCTAAAATGACCTCGGTGGGTTCACAAGATACCACCGGTCCGATGACGCGTGATGAGTTAAAAGATTTAGCCTGTTTAGGTTTTAGTGCAGATTTAACCATGCAGTCTTTCTGTCATACTGCGGCGTACCCTAAACCTATAGATGTTAATACTCACCATACTTTACCTGATTTTATTATGAATCGAGGTGGGGTGTCACTGCGTCCAGGTGATGGTGTTATCCACTCTTGGCTAAATCGCATGTTATTACCTGATACGGTGGGTACTGGCGGAGATTCTCATACGCGCTTCCCTATTGGTATTTCATTCCCAGCAGGTTCTGGTTTAGTGGCGTTTGCTGCCGCAACGGGGGTTATGCCACTGGATATGCCTGAATCGGTATTGGTACGCTTTAAAGGTGAGATGCAGCCTGGGATCACTTTACGTGATTTAGTACATGCGATTCCTCATAAAGCCATTGAACAAGGTTTGTTGACTGTTGAGAAGAAAGGTAAAGTAAACTTCTTCTCAGGTCGAGTGCTTGAAATCGAAGGTCTTGAGCAATTAAAAGTTGAGCAAGCCTTTGAGTTATCAGATGCATCTGCTGAACGAAGTGCGGCGGGTTGTACGATTAAACTGGGTAAAGAGCCGATTATCGAATACCTAAACTCTAATATCGTCATGTTGAAGTGGATGATTGAAGAAGGTTATGGCGATCGCCGCACCATAGAGCGCCGTATTATTGCGATGCAAGAGTGGTTAGCTAATCCTGAATTGATGGAAGCTGACGCCGATGCAGAATATGCCGCCGTTATTGAGATCGATCTCAATGATATAAAAGAGCCTATCCTTTGTGCGCCAAATGATCCAGATGATGCGGTATTATTGTCTGATGTGGCCAATACACAAATTGATGAAGTTTTTGTCGGTTCTTGTATGACAAATATTGGTCATTTTAGAGCAACAGGTAAGATGTTAGATAAGTTTGCCACTAGCTTACCGACACGCCTTTGGATTGCACCTCCTACTAAGATGGATAGAGATCAATTAACGGAAGAAGGTTATTACGCCATTTTCGGCCGTGTTGGCGCGAGGATTGAGATCCCAGGGTGTTCTTTATGTATGGGGAACCAAGCTCGAGTGGCGGAAGGAGCGACGGTTGTGTCGACATCGACACGTAACTTCCCGAATCGATTAGGGACTGGTGCTAATGTGTATTTAGCCTCGGCAGAATTGGCCGCTGTTGCTGCATTACTCGGTCGCTTGCCCACAACGGAAGAATATCAAACTTATGCCAAAGAGTTAGATGCTACCGCTGCAGACACCTATCGTTATCTCAATTTTGATCAGTTACCTGCCTATACTGAAAAAGCAGATAAAGTGATTTTTCAATCTGCCGTTTAATTTAACATTGTGATCTAAAAAGCCTGCTTATTAGCAGGCTTTTTTATTGGGGGAAAAGGAGATGGAGAAAGTCGTGTCTATACAAAGTGACTAAAATGAGAATTAAGAATATTTAGTATGTAAGACTTCCAATAACTTATCTTCTAATTCGAAGCGAGTTTCCATTGCATGTCCTAAGGAAGAGAGATCTTTATCGAGATGATAGAGCACATTATCATCAGCTGATTCCGTATATTTATCATTAAAATCGAGTGCCGTATCCGTTGTTTCACTGATCCTTGGAACCAGCTTTTGTGCGAGTGCTTGACTGGATGTGCCATTTTTTTCGCATGCGGTCACAACCTGATCAAATATTTCGAAATGCCCTTCTGAAACATAGTCCATTAGGAGATCACAAAAAGCTTTAATTGATCCAAAAGTCGGTAGCGTGTTTTCAATAGGATCATAAGGAGGAAGACCTGCGATCTGGCAGTAATTGACTAACAAGTTGCGACGATTATTTAGCCATTGATCAATAAGGCTATTTGAACCACCCCATTTTTTTTGCGTTTTATCTAGTCGTTTTAACATTTTATTTCTCATCTCAAACCATTTCCATTACCTCTAATGTAGAGAGATCAACAAGGTTTATCAACTGTTTTTTGATTGTTTTTTAGTCGAAGTTGTTATTGGAATTATACCAAAAAGTTATAATTGAGACGAGAGGGGAAATAAAATGCCCAGAGGTAGCAAGCTATCTCTGGGCGAGTAAGTTTTGTACTGGCTCGATGTAACGAGCTCTTGATTGTTTTTGCTAGCGCAGAAAGTTTATATCAAAGCTGAGAGCTATGTGCAACCTTTTTGTAATGTTATTGTACATGTTTTTAATAATACGTCTGATATTATTCAGCATTTTTTGCTGTTTTTTATGCGATGACTCACGTAAAAATAGCAGTATGTTCAAGTGACTTAAGTATTAATGGATTGTTATCACATAAATAAGTCGATAAAGATTATTTTATCTGCGTAAATGCTAAACTAGCGACTATAGCTGATCTGATAACTAGTGTAGGAAGTGAGCCAAATGGCAGAATTAAAGAATGATCGTTACTTACGTGCTTTGCTAAAGCAGCCTGTAGACAGGACGCCTGTATGGATGATGCGTCAGGCTGGTCGTTATCTTCCTGAATATAAAGAAATTCGGGCGCAAGCGGGTGACTTTATGTCTTTATGTCGAAATCAAGAACTTGCGTGTGAGGTGACATTACAACCTTTACGCCGTTATGATTTGGATGCGGCTATTTTGTTCTCTGATATTCTTACCATTCCTGATGCAATGGGCTTAGGTTTATATTTTGAAACCGGCGAAGGGCCGCGTTTTGAGCGTCCTACTGATACCATTGAATCGATTAGAAAGTTATCTATTCCTGATCCTGAAGATGAGTTGGGTTATGTCATGCGGGCTGTAAGTACCATTCGACGTGAGTTGAAAGGAGCTGTGCCGTTAATTGGTTTTTCTGGATCGCCATGGACACTGGCAACCTATATGGTTGAAGGGGGTTCTAGTAAGACGTTTGAAAAAATAAAAAAAATGGCTTATGCAGAACCAGCAGCCCTGCACATGCTACTCGACAAACTTGCCGATTCAGTCATTTTGTATTTGAATGCTCAAGTGGCGAATGGTGCGCAATCTTTGATGATTTTTGATTCTTGGGGCGGCACATTATCTCATCATGCCTACAGAGAGTTTTCACTGCGTTACATGCAGAAAATTGTCGATGGACTGACTCGTTTTGCCGATGGCCGTAAAGTACCTGTCACCCTATTTACTAAAGGGGGCGGTTTGTGGCTTGAATCTATGGCTGAAACGGGCTGTGATGCATTGGGTCTTGATTGGACCGTCGATATTGGAGATGCACGTCGCCGTGTTGGCCATAAAGTTGCGCTACAAGGCAATATGGATCCTTCCATGCTGTATGCATTACCTGAGCGTATAGAACAAGAGGTGGCGCAAATACTTGCAAGCTACGGTAATGGTAGCGGTCACGTGTTTAACTTGGGCCATGGTATTCATCAACATGTGGATCCTGAGCATGCAGGTACTTTCATCAAAGCCGTTAATAACTTGTCAGGGCAATATCATAAGTAAGTATGATAAATATTGATTAAAAGTCATAGATTGACGTAGTAATATCACAAACCATACGCAGAGTATGGTTTGTGATTAAAAAGTATTATTCGCCTATAATCGAATAATCCTGTTGCAGTACTAGGTTATGTCGCAAAGTGTTAACTTCATATTCTTGACGTGCATGAGTGGTTAGATCTTTCACTTCATTAGCCAGTTCATTAAAAGCCGATACTTCATTACCGCCATTTCGACTCATGCGCTCTGCGATATCATAAATGTAACCACCACAACTCGAACCTATGACATTTTGTACTTGGCCACAAAGAATATTATCTTCGCTAAAGTGAGCTTTAGGGACTTGTTGTTTTATAATGCTCATGGCTTCTTTGAGCGCTTTTTCATATTTTTGTGTTTCTATGAATCCTAGTGCGAGTTTGGGCATGTGTTTACTGGTAGATAATCCGCTGAGCTGAAAATCATCTTGATTGGTTTTTTTAATAGTGACTAGCATCCAATGACCTTCATGTTGAAAAGGATAGACGGCTGTTTCACCTATAGCTAACTCCCTCATAGTGCTTCCTAGTTCTTTTAGAAGTTTTTCTTTAGTTTCAGTAGTATCCCCGATTTTTAAGGCATGTAATGTAATCACTTCGGATTTTACATGAGTCGGGGCGGTATTTTTTTGTTTGAGGTTATCAAATGCAGTTGCTATGGGGTTTTGATCTATTTTACGTCCAGCGGTTTCAAGGTCTTTTTTTGCTGTCCCTACTATGAGGATTACATCAGAACTGTGTGAGGCTCGGATGCTTGCAAAAAATGACAATATAGCATTTCCAATGCCTTTGATGGTATTGATGCTAAATCGATTTAATGCATCCTTTGAGCTATAAGAATCTTTAATGTAAGTATTTGTAGCATCATGAGACTGATACTCTTTTTGTAGCGCTTTACTTGCAGTAGAGAGCGATAAAGGAGGTTGGCTAGATAGTGTCTGAGCCCTTTCAGTTTGCATTTGTGCTGTAGACTGGCTTAAGTGTGCGGCCTTGGCCGCTTTAGCCATGGTACAAAGCCTGAGGATCTCTCCTTCTTTAAGGGCTGATGTTTCCCTATTGGGTTGTTCAGTGATATTGCTAAAAAATGTCTCTAGCTGTTTCGTATCCAATCCTGCTTTTTCGTAAAGGTTTTCGAAGGCCGCTTGGGTTGCCTTAAATGCTAGTTCAGGCCTTTCTTTGCTTACCGATCCTTGCTGGCTGGGATACAAGCTACCTGTTTTTGTCGTGTCTCGAGCATATAAAACAACAGTGTCTCCGTCTTCCTGGGCAGTTAGCTGAATATTATGTTCATTACTGGCAGAAGAGAGATTTCTTACACTCGTGCTTAAGTTGTCGACATCACTCCATGAGAGTGAGTTGGGAGTAAAACTGACGGTCATTAGCTATTCCTATTTTAGGATAAAGCTATTAGACTAAAGCATCTAAGGTTGTTTTTTGATCAGGGTAAGACCTGATTTTAAAACTTAAATGATATTGCTAGACTAAAAGCCATGGGCATAGTAGGGCATTAGATAGAGGTTGCGAGATGTATGATGTAAAACAGATAGATCTCATGTTTTCAGAGTTAGGTGAGCTTATTGATGCTGATAGCATTATTAAATTTGATGATCAGCATTGGAAAATTACTTTTGGAGAGGGTAAAGAGGTCGATATTACTCATACACCAGAATCTCATAAATTAACCTTAGAATCATATGTCGGTAGAGTGGAGTCAACCGATAGACAGGCACTTTATCTTTTATTGTTAGAGTATAATTATTGTTGGCGTGATACGGGCGGGATCCGTATGGCGATGCATGAGGATCATTTGGTGCAGCTCTATGACTTATTTACTCAAGAGTTAAGTCTTGATGGTTTAGTGGGCATTTTAACGCGTTTTTCAGAGCGTTTAACTATTTGGAATAATATGCTTAAAGGGGGTTAATGAGAAAGGGAAATTTATCTCCTTGCTTATGTTAAGGGCTCAAAATTAAGCGCTCCACAAGGAGATAAGCTTTTGCTCAAAGACAGTTAACTTTGTTTTTGTTGCTCGCGTTTGATGGCGCGATAACCAATATCTGTACGGAAATACACATCATCCCAATGAATACGGTCAACCAACTGGTAGGCGGCGGCTTGAGCTTGAGTCACAGTGTCACCAAGCGCTGTAGCGCAAAGTACCCGGCCACCTTTTGTGATGACTTTTCCTTCTTTCAATGCCGTACCAGCATGGAAGACTTTAGCATCACTATTACCTAAATCAATGCCTTGGATCACATCACCTTGATGATAAGCTTCAGGATATCCCCCTGCTGCCAGTACGACGCCGACAGCGGCACGTTTATCATAGTGAGCAGTGACTTTATCGAGTTCTCCTCGAGTGGCGGCAAGGCAGAGTTCAACTAAATCTGATTGTAAGCGCATCATAATAGGCTGGGTTTCTGGATCGCCAAAGCGGCAATTGTACTCGAGTACTTTGGCGCTGCCATCTGGCGCAATCATGAGTCCTGCGTATAAAAATCCAGTGTAGACATTGCCTTCAGCAGCCATGCCATTGACGGTGGGGCGAATAACATGTTGTATGGTCCAATCGTGAATGGCTTGAGTGACGACGGGTGCCGGTGAATAAGCCCCCATACCTCCGGTATTGGGGCCATTATCACCATTATCGCGAGCTTTATGATCTTGGCTGGTGGCCAGAGGCAAAATATTTTTCCCATCTACCATCACAATAAAGCTGGCTTCTTCACCCACAAGAAACTCTTCGATAACGACGCGAGCGCCAGCTTCACCAAATTTATTGCCTTCGAGCATATCTTCAATGGCACTGTCTGCTTCAGCGTGGCTGTGAGCGATGATGACCCCTTTACCTGCCGCAAGTCCATCGGCTTTGATAACAATAGGGCAGCCTATTTCTCGAACATAGGCTTTGGCTGGTTTAATGTCGGTAAAGTTTTGATAAGCCGCGGTTGGAATATGATGGCGAGCCAGAAAGTCTTTAGTAAAAGCTTTAGAACCTTCTAATTGAGCCGCGCCTTTGGTTGGACCAAAAATGGCAAGGTTAGCGGCATTAAAGGCATCGACAATGCCAGCCACTAATGGGGCTTCTGGGCCAACAATGGTGAGCGCGATTTGATTGTCTTGTGCAAAAGCAATTAATGCATCAATATTGCTATTATCGATTGCGACATTTTCGATATTGGGCTCAAGTGCAGTGCCCGCATTGCCGGGTGCAACAAACACGGTGTCAACTTGCTGAGATTGAGCCGCTTTCCAAGCGAGTGCATGTTCACGGCCACCGCCACCAATGATTAATACTTTCATTTCAATAACCTTGTAATTTTTATCCCGATTAATCTATTGTGATAATCGAGTCGAGCTAAGGTCGAGAGTAAACGCTGACCTTAGCTTTGTTGACTTAAGTGATAACATTAATGACGGAAATGACGCATTCCAGTAAAGACCATTGCCATATTATGCTCATCTGCAGCGGCAATAATTTCTTCATCGCGAATAGAGCCGCCGGGTTGAATGATGCAACAGATCCCCGCTTCGGCTGCTGCATCAATACCATCACGGAAAGGGAAAAAGGCATCGGATGCCATCACAGAATTTTCGACCACTAACCCCTCATCAGCCGCTTTAATGCTTGCCACTTTTGCACTGTAAACGCGACTCATTTGTCCCGCTCCGACGCCAATGGTCATGCCGTCTTTTGCATATACGATGGCATTGGATTTAACAAACTTAGCGACTTTCCAGCAAAAAAGAAGATCTTTCATTTCTTCGCTAGTAGGTTGGCGTTTAGACACAATTTTAACCTGTTCAAGATTAACCATGCCTTGATCTCGGTCTTGTAATAACAAGCCGCCATTGACACGTTTATAGTCCAAGCCTTTGGTTCTATTAGTCCATTGACCGCATTCAAGTACGCGTACATTCACTTTAGCAGCAATGATGTCACGGGCGGCTTGGCTGATTTGAGGTGCGATGATAACCTCAACAAATTGGCGTTCGATAATGGCGCTGGCGGTATCGGCATCGAGTTCTTGGTTAAAGGCAATAATCCCGCCAAAGGCCGAAGTGGAATCGGTTTGAAAGGCACGTTCATAAGCTTGAAGTAAGTTATCACCTAATGCGACACCACAAGGGTTGGCATGTTTGACGATAACGCAAGCGGGCTGCTGAAATTCTTTAACACATTCTAATGCCGCATCGGTATCAGCAATATTATTATAAGATAGGGCTTTACCTTGCAGTTGTGTGGCTGTTGCGACGGACGCTTCATCATTTTTAATATCAATATAGAATGCCGCACTTTGATGGCTGTTTTCGCCATAGCGTAAATCTTGTTTTTTAATTAACTGAGTATTGTAACTGCGTGGGAACTTTGAATTTGGTTCACTGTTTTCTGGGTGATGTGCCGGTACCATAGTGCCAAAATAATTGGCTATCATGCCATCGTAAGCCGCGGTATGTTCGAAGGCCGCAATCGCTAAATCAAAGCGAGTTTTATAGCTCGTGCTACCTTGATTTTCATTCATTTCAGCGAGCACTCTAGCATAATCAGCGCTATTAACGACGATGGTGACATCTTTATGATTCTTTGCCGTCGCGCGTACCATTGTAGGTCCGCCAATATCGATATTTTCAATGGCGTCTTCAAGGCTACAATTTTTCTTGGCGACAGTATTCGAAAAAGGGTATAAATTAACCACGACTAAATCGATTGCTTTGATGTGATTATCGGCCATTACTGCTTCATCAATACCGCGACGAGCAAGAATACCGCCATGAATTTTAGGATGTAAGGTTTTGACACGCCCATCCATTATTTCTGGATGACCCGTATAATCAGAGACTTCTGTCACAGGAATATGATTTTCTGCGAGCAGGCGAGCAGTGCCGCCAGTAGACAGCAGTTCAACACCTTGAGTGTGGAGGGCTTGAGCAAACTCAAGGATCCCGGTTTTATCTGAAACACTTAAGAGTGCACGGCGGATCGGTTTGACATCATTCATTGGGATAGAAGTCCAGTGGTTATTTTAAGGATCTTTAGGAAAAAAGCATCAGTGGGTGAGGTTATCATCACATCTTGTTTTCCAAAAGTCCCTCAAGTAAATATTAACTACTTGTTAATTAAACTTAATATTTATCTATAACCTGGTTTACCCTACGCAATATTAAATGAAGCGCGCATATTTTATCGTAAAATGAACCGAACAACTGTTTTTTATATGAGTATTCACAATACGTAAATCAGAACAACGATGGATGATGATGTTGGATGCACGAGTATGTTTAAAAAAAGCGCTTAAATTAGCATCTTTAATCAGCTTGGGTATAATGAATTTTAATACTTGAGTCGAGGATTGATTGTGAATGTACCGTATTGGTGAGCTAGCTAAATTATGTGAGGTGAAAACAGATACCTTACGCTTCTATGAAAAGCACGGTTTGTTGTCGCCTTCTTTTCGGAGTGATGCCGGTTATCGTATGTATACAGAAATAAATGCTGAGCGTTTACGGTTTATTTTACGGGCAAAAGCGGTCGGTTTTAGCTTATCTGAAATTAGGGATTTACTCTCTATTGAGCTGGATAAATCAAATTGGGCCTGTGTTGATGTGAAGGCGTTAGTTGATGATAAATTAGCGAATGTTAACAATAAAATGAGTGAACTACAGCATTTTCAACTCTCTTTGCAGCGATTATCGGATGCTTGTTGCGGCGGTCCAGAAAGTGCGGAACATTGTTCTATTTTAGAAGCGTTAGAATCGAGTAGTAAAAGTATTCAATGTGAGAATACTGAGCACCATCATGACGCTTCTCAATATACCAAGCACTGCAATACTCATAAGTAAAATGTCAGTTTCATTTATGATAATGGGGATCCGATGTTTGCCTAAAGCCCATTTCATCCAAGCTGAAGGATTAAAATGTTATTTGCTAATTTTATCGATTTATTTTTAGAGTCTGCACCTTGGCTGTTACTGGGATTGGTACTTGCAGGCATGTTGAAGATGTTTGTCCCCATGTCTTGGATGAAAAAACAGCTAGGGGGCCATGGGTTGAAAGTGACGATTAAAGCCGCTGTATTAGGGGCTCCTCTGCCCCTTTGTTCTTGTGGAGTGATCCCTGCCGCGATTGGGTTGCGACGCTCTGGGGCATCTAAAGCGGCAACCACGTCTTTTTTAGTATCAACGCCTGAAACAGGTGTTGACTCAGTAACCATTTCTTATGTTTTATTAGGTCCTTTTATGGCCATTGTTAGGCCGATTGCGGCGATAATCAGTGCTATTGTCGCGGGAATATTGGTTGGACGGGATGAAGAAATCCCCAAGGATGATAAGGAGCACGCACAAGTATTGGCTGCGACAACTGCATCGTCTTGTTGTGGATCTTTAATTGAAAAAGTGCCAGAAAAAACGGCAAACTGCTGTTCATCTGAGCAGAAAAATGTCCCCAAAAAGGCATGTTGTGGGAGTGGTGAGCCTCTTGTAGCCCATTCAGTTTGTGGTGATAAAGACACAAACAGTTGTTGTGAAACAACGAATAATGCACCCGCTGAATTGCACAATGAGTCAATATTAAAACGCATTGGCAAAGGTCTGCATTATGGTGCGACGGATTTAGTCCGTGATACGACTATTTGGCTGCTTATTGGTTTATTTTTTGCGGCGTTAGTGCAAACCTATGTGCCTAGTGATTTTCTTGTGAAATGGGGGGATGGCTTATTAGCCATGTTAGTGATGGTGATTATTTCTGTTCCTATGTACATTTGTGCGACAGCCTCCACGCCTATAGCAGCAGGATTATTATTAGCTGGTGTCTCGCCTGGCGCGGTATTAGTGTTTATGTTGGCTGGACCTGCAACCAATATAGCCACATTAGGTGTGGTAAGCAAAGAGCTCGGTAAGCGTGCATTATTAGGGTATTTGGGTGGGGTATTAGGGGTTGCCTTGATTTCTGGTATTGTCGTTAATTATTTAGTGGAACGTTTTGGTTTTAACGTGATGCCCCAAATTGGTGAGCATTATTCTTTATTGCCGAGTGGGGTTGTCTATACTTCAGGCATGATTTTAGCGGCATTAATGTTAAAGGTGCTATTCGCTAAATTGCCAAAGAATTGGTGGCGACGAGATTGTTGTTAATCTATAATTAGTTTTAGGATGGAAAAGAATAAGTTACGATTATTTATTTAAAGCGGTTATTGAAGAATGAAGAACAATGACGTGTGAAAATAAATGAATGGGTTTGGATGGGGGGAAAGGTAAAATAAACGCCACAAATTTATGTTATTAAATTTGTGGCGTAAGCTTAAATGTTATCTATCGATTAGATAGCTGTAACATTATTTGCACATGGACCTTTTTGTCCTTGGCCTACTTCAAATTCAACGGCTTGGCCGTCATTCAAAGTTGCATAACCGCCACCATTTTTGATTTCTGAATGGTGTACAAAAAGATCTTTGCTTCCATCTTCAGGAGTGATGAATCCAAAACCTTTGTCTGCATTGAACCATTTTACTGTGCCTTTACTCATATTGTACTCTTTAAATTAGTTGTTGATTGATTGTCGTATGTAGCATCTATAGTATGACAACGACAATAATTAAACTCAACTCTTATTCACACATTAATGCAGATTTCGAGTTTAGATTATTGAACAGGATAATAAATAGCAGTTTAAACGCATTATTGCAAATAGAATGTGCTTAAAATGAGGATATAGAGAGACTCTTAGGCAATAATGATGAATTAACCATCATTTCATGAGTGTTTAACATTTATTTCATTTTAGTGAGCTAGATTGAAGGATCTCAAAAAATAAAGAAGATTATTGCTAAGTGTGGGTACATGTTAAATTGTATTGCGGTCATATTATTTTCAACGATTCACTGAATCGCGGTAGTGACTTTATGTGTCGAGGCTTATCTCAGATCCACCTGTTTTATTCAACGTTTATCACACAAAGACACAAAGCGCTCTATGAGCGCCTTATTACATTATTAAAATAATCTTACTCTTCTACTATTTCAGCATTGTGATAAACGTTTTGTACGTCGTCACAATCTTCTAAGGCAGCGATAAATTTTTCAAATTGGGCAATATCTTCACCGCTGATGTCAGTATGGTTTTGGGGGACGAAGGTGATTTCTTCGACTTCAAAGTGCAGATCGGGTGTCGCTTCAGTGAGGGCGGTTTTGGCTTTAAAAAACTCGGTGTGAGGAACAAAGACATTAATCATGCCATTTTCAATTTCGATGTCACTGACATCGACATCGGCCGTCATTAATGTTTCTAGAGTTGCTTCTTCATCTTCCCCTTTGAAGACAAATACGGCCTGATGGTCGAACATATGCCCAACGGTACCTGGGCCGCCCAGTTTGGCATCATTTTTAACGAAGGTTTGACGAACTTCGGTAAAGGTACGTTTAACATTGTCGGTTAAGCAATCGACAATAAGCATGCAGCCGCCTGGGCCAAAACCTTCATAGCGAGCAGTATCATAGTCTTCACCGCCACCACCAATGGCTTTTTCAATAGCGCGTTCAATTACATGAGTGGGAACTTGATCTTTTTTTGCTTTATCAATGAGACGGCGTAATGCCAAATTTCCTTCAGGATCGGTGCCGCCATTTTTAGCGCAAACATAGAGCTCTTTGCCATAGCGTGAATAAATTCGTGTTTTTTGGCCTGCGGTTTTGGCCATGGATTCTTTTTTGTTTTGGTAAGCTCTGCCCATTCGCTGTCATCTCATTAATGCAAAATTAGGCCAATGTTAGCAGTTTTATGTGGTTTTGTGCAGCGAGTCTTTTAAAATGTTACCCGTGTTTTAGTTTGCTTTGGCTAAGGCGATATAATCTGGAACGTCTATGAGTTCCTCTTCCCATCTATGGTTAAATTCTTCATATAAAAATTCGATAAAAGCGCGGTATTTTTTGGGCAAGTAAGCGCCTTGAGGGTGACTCAATATTATCAGTGCTTGGTTCATGGGAAAGTCATCTAATACAGGGATGAGTAAGTTATCCTTGAGTGCTTGATGGGCTATTTTATCGACTAAGCTGGTGATCCCTAGGCCTTCGATAGCGGCTTCGCGGGCTAAAGTAATATTATTGACCGTAAGTTGGGCTTTAGGCGTTATGTTAATCCATTGTTTACCATTGAATAATTGCCACTCCACTGAATTATCTGGTGATTGTAACAGAATGGCTTGATGTTCCACTAAATCCGCAGGTGTTTTCGGGGTTCCGTGTTTGGCGAGATAGGTTGGGCTGGCCATGAGTCTTTTTGTGGTATGAAACAGAGCGTAACTGGTCAGGCGCGGATCTTTATTTTCGGCGATGTGAAAGAGAATATCGATTTCTTCATTCACGGCATCTACTTTTCGATTTGTGAGTTCGGTATTGATGGTCATTTCTGGAAAATTGGAGAGAAACTGAGTCAGTATTGGGGCTAAAAAGAGTTGTCCTAGCTCTATAGGGCAAGCAATGTTTAAATTACCTTTGATGACTTCTTGATTGGCGCTGAGTATATTTTCAGCATCATGCAAATCTAATAATATGCGTTGTACTCGATTAAAATAGCACGCCCCCGTTTCAGTTAGCTTCAAAGCACGTGTGGTGCGAAATAGCAATTGAGTTCCTACATCAGACTCTAACTCGGCAATTTTACGACTTACAGTGGCCTTAGTTACCCCTAATGCATTGGCAGCCTTAGTAAAGCTGCCTTGTTCAACAACTTGGACAAACATTTGGATGCGGTTTAGATCTATCATTGTTACACCTAAGAAACAGTGGGTTGATTTTTTACTATCTAATAAACTTATCGATACAGTAGTAGACTAGAGCCCTTAATTCAAGGAGTTTAATATGCCGCAGTCTCTAACTTCCCCGCATTCAACCGATAAACCGCAAAGCTCAAGTCGAAGCTACTTTATTGCTTTTTTTGTTATTATTAGTATTGCCTTTGCAGGGTTTTATTGGTGGATGCAAATTCGTTTTATTGAAACGACGAATAATGCTTACGTCGAAGCGGATATTTCCAATATTAGTGTACAAGTGCCTGGTTACATTACTGAGACTAATATTAAAGATAATCAGCATGTTGAAAAAGGGCAGTTGTTAGCGCAGTTAGAAGATAATCAATATGAAGCGAAGGTGCGACAAGATCAGGCGGCATTAGATTCGGTAAGGGCAGAATTGACCACCTTAGCCGCAAAGGTTGATTTACAACAAATGCTGATTTCTCAAGCTAAGGCGGGGGTTGCTGCAACAGGATCCGATTTACTTCGCGCCAAGCAGCAATTAAGGCGTGAAACACAGCTGAAAGTCAAAAATTACAGTTCGCAGGATAGCGTCGATCAAATGCGGGCCGGTTTTAATTCAGCTAAGGCCCGTTTAGATGAAGCTCAAGCCAATTTTGAAGCTAAGCAGCGTGAACTCGTGGTTTATCAAGCGCAAAAAGTAGAAGCGACTGCCAAGGCTCAGCAAGCTAAAGCCGTGTTAGCGCTGTCAACTATTCAACTTAGCGACACGCAAATTAGAGCCCCTTTTTCGGGGATAATTGGTAAACGAGGCGCGTTATCGGGGCAATATGTACAACCAGGGCAAGCGCTTTATAGTTTGGTTCCGGATGGGGCCGTATGGATCACGGCGAACTTTAAAGAAACCCAAATCCAGCACATGAAGCCCGGACAATCGGTGCAAATTAACCTCGATGCGTTTCCCGACAAAGTATTTACTGGTGTTATCGACAGTTTGTCACCGGCTTCGGGAGCCAAATTTAGTTTGTTGCCCGCTGAAAATGCAACGGGTAATTTCACTAAGATTGTGCAGCGTATTCCGGTCAAAATCCGCTTATCTTTAGATGAGATAGACAGTCGAATTGTGCCTGGGCTGAGTGCCGTTGTGAATGTGGATACTTCAACGCCCGTATTAAAAGAGCCTGTGATCGCTAAGGTAATGAACGAATGACAGACACATTTGCGAAGGTCAATCCCGTTGCCATTGCAGAGAGGTCAAATGGGCATATAGTTGATTATTCTCAGGGGAGTCAACGTGCTTGGATAGCCATATTCGGCGGTTTGGTTGGCGCCTTTATGGCCATTTTAGATATTCAAATTACTAACTCATCGTTAAAAGAAATCCAAGGAGGATTAGGTGCAACAGTAGAAGAAGGCTCGTGGATCTCAACCTCGTATTTAGTTGCTGAAATGATAGCTATTCCGTTGTCTGGCTGGTTAAGCAAGGTATGTGATGTGCGCCGCTATGCGATTTGGAATACAGTGCTGTTCATTATGGCTTCTTTATTGTGTTCGATTTCATGGAATTTAGAATCCATGATCACCTTTCGTGCCATGCAAGGTTTTTTTGGTGGTGCCTTAATTCCGATGGCTTTTAGTTTAATACTTGAAAAAATCCCTATTGATAAACGTTCTATTGGTATGGCGCTGTTTGGCCTAACGGCGACCTTTGCGCCTTCCATTGGCCCGACATTTGGAGGTTGGTTAACAGAGCAATTTAATTGGTCGTATTTATTCTATATTAATGTCCCACCAGGGATCATTGTGATCGCTATGTTTGCTTATGGCTTACCCAAAAAGACCGGGAGGTGGTCTGAATTTAAAAAAGGGGATTTTAGCGGTATTGTGACGATGGCGCTGGGTTTGGGAGCGTTAGAGGTTGTACTAGAAGATGGTAACCGTAAAGGTTGGTTCGATTCTGATATCATGCGTAATTTAGCGATTATTGCGGTTATTAATATTACGCTTTTTGTGTATTTACAGCTGCGAAAGTCAGCGCCTTTAGTGAATCTACGTTTGTTTGCTAAGCGGGATTTTGTGCTGTCTACTTTGGCTTACTTCTTTTTGGGATGGGGATTGTTTGCGGGAATTTATATGGTGCCTTTATATTTGGCCCAGATTCAAAATTATAGCGCCATGGAAATAGGTGAAGTATTGATGTGGATGGGGTTTCCACAGTTATTTCTGTTGCCTTTGATGCCTAAAATCATGCAAAAAATAGATAGCCGTTATTTAGTGAGTTTTGGTTTTTTCATGTTTGGCATGAGTTATTATTTGAATAGCCACATGACATTAGACTTTGCTGGTGAACAGATGATTTTATCGATGGTGGTACGTGCGATGGGGCTGCCTTTTGTTATTGTGCCATTAGGCACTTTAGCCACTGATTATTTAAAAGTTGAGGAAAATGCGTCGGCATCGACTTTGCTTAATGTGATGCGAAATTTGGGTGGTGCATTTGGGATAGCGCTAGTGGCGACCTTTATTGATAATTTAACGCGTATGCATTTGTCACAAATGCGGGAAACGATCCCTGCGGTGAGTGTGCAAGCGGCGCAATATTTACAACAAACCGCACAGGTGCTGCAACTGGCTGGTTCTAATGCGGTAATGGCTAATCAACAGGCGAATAAATTATTAATGCAAACGATGCAGCAGCAAGCCAGTATACAGGCATATAATGATGTATTTTTGATTGTGGCGAGTATATTGCTATTTGCGGCAGTCATCGTATTGGGGATAAGGAAAGCTAATTAACGCTTTGTGAATTTATTTTTAGTGATAATTTTTGAATAGTTATTCAGCTCTCTATTATGCTTGTGATAAAGTTCTGCCAGATAATGGTGCTGTTAAGAGAGGATGATATTGTGCATTGGAAAAATATGGCATTTTCTGAGTTAACACTCGATGAATTATATGAGTTATTACAACTTAGAGTCGATGTGTTTGTGGTTGAGCAAAATTGCCCTTATCCAGAACTCGATGATAAAGATAGGTTAACAGGCTCTCGTCACTTAATGGGTATGAATGACGAGGGGAAAATGATGTGTTATGCCCGTATTTTACCACCTGGCGTCAGTTATCCTGATACTTCTATTGGTCGCGTACTCGTTGAAAAAGAAGCCCGAGGCGGAGGTAAGGCATTTGAGCTAATGCAGCAAGCCATAGACATTGCCTTTGAACATTGGCCAACGAATAATATTCAATTAGGTGGCCAAGCCTATCTAGTCGGTTTTTATGAAGCATTAGGTTTCAAAACCGTATCAGATGTTTATCTTGAAGATAACATTCCTCATGTGGATATGCTGCTTGAAGTGAATTAAGTGGTATTAGACAGTTATGTTCACCCTATGTGAGATGGGTCGCCATAACTGGTTGATTTTCAAATTATTTGTGCATTAAAGGATTAACATTCAGTGCTAAATTATATTGAACCCGTTTTTAGGCCACCCTCGGAATGGAAGTCACTCATTCTTCAAGTGACCAATGGTTGTAGTTGGAACAAATGCAGTTTTTGTGACATGTATACCGCATCACAAAAACGCTTTCGAGCGCAGAAAATAGATAAAATTGAACAAGACATTATTCTTGCGGCGAAAAGCGGCCAAGATATCCGCCGTATATTCTTAGCCGATGGCGATGCCATGAGCTTGCCTTTTAAGCGTTTAGAAGCCATTTGTTTATTCATTAACACCCATTTACCTCGAGTGACTCGTATCAGCAGTTATTGTCTCCCGCGTAATATTGCCAATAAAACCATGGAAGAACTCACTCGTTTAAGAGCGTTGGGATTATCACTATTATATGTGGGCTGCGAAAGTGGTGATGATGAGGTATTAAGACGGATCCAAAAAGGTGAAACCTTTGCATCTTCTCTTGCAGCGCTTAACAAAATGAAAGTGGCAGGCATGAAGTCATCGGTGATGATTTTAAATGGTTTGGGTGGGGTGACATTATCAAAGCAGCATGCAATCGCGTCGGCGAAACTTATGAATGAGGCCCAGCCTGATTATTTGTCAACCTTAGTGGTGTCTTTTCCTTTAGGGAAAAAACGCATGGATGAGGGGTTTAATGGTGATTTCCAGCTGCCTAATCAACAGGGCTTGTTTGAAGAGATGTTGTGCTTAGTGGAGCATCTCGAGTTAGATAAAACCATTTTTCGTTCGGATCACGCCTCTAATTATTTAGTGCTAAAAGGGGTGTTGGGCAAAGATAAATCGGCGTTTATTGAGCAAATTAATACCGCCTTAACGATGCCTGAGAGCATTTCATTACGTCAAGAGTGGCAGCGTGGTCTGTAGTGATACTCTCAGTTCACAGCCATTATTCCTCTCAAGATAGTTGCTCTATAGGGGCACCGTTTTTAATGTAAAGAATGAAATTTTATTTACACATTGAGGCTATTGGGGCATTAAAAGCGTGCATGATCCTTAGGTTTAATTTTTACTCATTGATTATAATGTAAAAATAAAAATATAATTCGATACAGTTTAGCTGCTTTTACTTTGTTTTTTTATTACATTTAGTTTTCATTTTTTGTCAGATAATGTGATATATTCGATGTTTTTTGCTTTGAAGCTAGATTACAGTCAAGGCGATGGTAGATTTTTAATCAAAATTGAAAGAGGGTTTCACAATGGCTGATGTATTTCACTTAGGCTTAACCAAAGAGATGCTGGACGGCGCGAGTTTAGCAATTGTGCCGGGCGATCCTGAAAGAGTTAAGCGTATTGCTGAGCTAATGGATAATGCCACTTTTCTAGCGAGTCATCGTGAATATACGAGTTATCTTGCTTATATTGATGGTTTAGCTGTTGTTATTTGTTCTACGGGGATCGGTGGACCTTCTACATCTATTGCGGTTGAGGAACTAGCGCAACTCGGTGTTAATACCTTTTTGCGGATCGGAACCACGGGGGCTATTCAGCCGCATGTGAATGTCGGTGATGTGATTGTGACGCAAGCATCGGTGCGTTTAGATGGTGCCAGTTTGCATTTTGCACCGATGGAGTATCCTGCGGTAGCCAATTTTGAATGTACAACGGCTATGGTTGCGGCAACACGAGATGCAGGTTTAGAGCCTCATATTGGTATTACGGCGTCATCAGATACTTTTTATCCAGGTCAAGAGCGCTATGATACGGTGTCGGGTCGTGTAACACGTCATTTTGTGGGTTCAATGAAAGAGTGGCAAGAACTAGGGGTGCTTAACTATGAGATGGAGTCATCGACGTTATTCACTATGTGTGCGTCTCAAGGTTGGCGTGCGGCTTGTGTTGCGGGTGTGATCGTTAACCGTACTCAGCAAGAAATTCCAGATGAAGCTGTGATGAAAAGGACTGAATCGAATGCAATCTCGATAGTGATTGATGCCGCAAGAAAATTATTGAAATAATAATCTAATAAAAATAAGGCACTAATCTTGAGTCAGTGAATGATGAGTGCCTTTTTGTTTTAGATTATGCGTTAAAAATGATACTTGGCAATAACAGAATAGGTATTTTGAACGATACCATCGACACCATATTTGTTTTTCCAATAATCGTATTCTATCCCGACAAAGAGTTTATTCTTAGGTTGGCTATTCAATATAACGCGACCGAGATCATATTTTAGTTGAGGATTAAAGTGGATGTTCTCTTCATAACCTTCATTGTCCGTAGCAAAGACCCAATCGATAAAGCCATCGAAGACAATATTAGAGTCACCAACAGGAAAATCCATTCTAAATACGGGGGTTAACTGCCAACCGTCAGAGCTATTGTTATTATTTAATGCCTGTCTTCTATAAGTATTAAGGCTAAAATAGGTAAAGTAAGGCAGTGTGAAATCCATGCCTATACCGTATAGAAAGCTATCAACGGGTCCATCACCTTCTTCTAAGGTTAAGGCTAAAGAGAAGTCCGTAATGGCACCGACACTAAGATCTTGACCTAAAATTTTTCCGGCACTGAAGCGAGGCGATATTTCACCATAATTAGTGCTATTGACATTACTTGGTGCGCCTGCGAAATGAGTAAAATCTTGAAATGTAAACCAATCGCCGTATTTCCATTCTCCTACAGTTTCAATGGTCAGTGTTGCTTGCTCTGCAGAGTTAGCTAATTCATAGTTTTTACCATAAAGGCCAGTAGCACTGACATCCCACCATTTAACTAAATCATCGGCCATAACCGTAGGAGAGGCTAATAAAGCCAAATAAAGCCATTTGTTTTTCATATCAATACCTTTTTTATAAGCAGCTATTTTGCTGCAGAACGTCATGTAATACCAATCAACACCCAAAGGGGAAGAAGATGGGGGGAGGGAATATAGGGCTATGAGCGACAGAACTCAAAGGCTTTGTTGTTTTTTTTGAGTTAATTGAAAGGTTGGTGATATAACAATGTTTTTAATATGTTGAACTTATTGGTTTTGTATTCTGTTGTTAATTTTTGTTGGATAGATAAAAAATCACTACAGTAGGGTATTGAGCTGCGTTTTATTTAAAAAGAGTCCATAGCGGTTATTCTTTTAATTGACATAATATGTCGCAAGTCATGGACTAAACTGATATAGTCAATAGAGTATTATTTACTCGGCGGGAGGGAATATGTCGTTTTCAAATCCTATGCTTCTCTGGGGCTGTATTGGTCTTGTGCTGATGTTTGCAGAGATTATCATTCCAGGTGGTATTGTTATTTTATTAGGAACAGCCTGCTTAGTGGTTGCGGGGGCCTTAGCGCTGGGGTTGGTGGAAGGATTCGTGCAAAGCATGACACTGTGGTTTATTGCTTCTATGGTGCTTTTACTGGGGTTTCGTCAAATTACACAAAGGTTAATTGGTGGCTATTCTCACGTAGATAATACCGATGAAGAATTAGATATTTATAATAAAGAGGCTGTTGTTATACAAACCATAGGGCCTGGACAGAAAGCGGGTCGAATAGAGTTTCAGGGATCGCAATGGTCGGCTTTAGGGGATGGGACTGAAATTGTTTCAGGGACTAAAGTACGGATTATTTGTCGAGATAATATTGGATTAGTCGTTGAGCCGCTCATCGACTCTCAAGATACTTAGAAGCAAGATCGATTAGGGAAAACATTATGTTTATATTCACGTTGGTCGTATTATTTATTTTCTTTATTTTGTATAAATTATTGTTAATTGTTCCGATGCGAGAGGTCAATGTGATCGAACGTTTGGGAAAGTTTCGCACAGTATTACAGCCCGGTTTTCATTTTCTGATCCCATTTTTTGATCGCGTGGCTTATCGACATGAAATCCGTGAGCAGGTCCTCGATGTGCCGCCTCAAAGTTGTATTTCGAAAGATAATACTCAGCTGGAAGTTGATGGGTTGGTTTATCTAAAAGTGATGGATGGAAAGTTAGCCAGTTATGGCATTGAGAATTATCGTCGTGCAGCGGTGAATTTAGCCCAGACGACCATGCGTTCTGAAATTGGTAAATTAACCTTGAGTCAGACATTTTCTGAACGTGAAAACCTGAATGAGTCTATTGTCAGGGAAATTGATAAAGCGTCAGATCCTTGGGGCATTAAAGTATTACGTTATGAAATTAGAAATATTACGCCTTCTCGAAAAGTGATCCATACACTTGAAAAACAAATGGAAGCCGAGCGCCGAAAGCGGGCTGAAATTACGCTCGCTAATGCAGAAAAAGCGGCGATGATCAATGTCTCAGAAGGAGAAAGGCAGGAGGCAATTAATGTATCGCAAGGTGAAAAGCAAAAACGTATTAATGAAGCGAAAGGAACGGCACAAGAAATAGCCATTATTGCTAAGGCCAAGTCTGAAGGAATGGCGTTGGTGTCTGCAGCATTAGCACTCGAAGGTGGGCATGATGCAATGAATATGCAGTTGAAAGAGCAGTTCATTGGGCAGGTGGGCAAAATCCTAGAAAAAGCTGATATTTCAATTGTGCCTGCGGAAATGGCCAAGCTGGAAGGTTTTTTTGAAGGAATGGAGCAAGTGACTCACGGAATAAAGGCAAATTCAATCAAAGGAGAGCGCTCATGATGGCCAATATTGATACCGATATCGTGGTGATGGCAATTTGGGGGATCATTTTTGTTATTTTTCTCATTAAGCTATTTCAGTCGATCCGTTTAGTGCCGACTAAATCGGCGTATATTGTGGAGCGTTTAGGGAAATATCATGCAACGTTAGATGCAGGTTTCCATGCTTTAGTGCCTTTTGTTGATAAAGTGGCTTATATTCACGATTTAAAAGAAGAGACGATTGATGTCCCCCCTCAAGAGTGCTTCTCGAGTGACGAAGTGAATGTTGAGGTTGACGGTGTTATGTATATTTCGGTGGTTGATCCGGTTAAGTCGAGTTATGGGGTCACCGATTACCGATATGCGGCAATCCAATTGGCACAAACGACGACTCGTTCAGTGATTGGTACCTTAGATCTTGATCGCACTTTTGAAGAAAGAGATGTGATCAGTGCGAAAGTGGTTGAAGTGTTAGATCAGGCGGGGGCGATGTGGGGGATCCGTGTACATCGCTATGAAATTAAAAATATTTCACCACCTGAAACTGTCAAGAATGCCATGGAAATGCAAGTAAATGCTGAGCGAGAGCGTCGTGCATTGTTAGCCAAGAGTGAAGGCGATAAGCAAAGCAAGATCAATCGTTCTGAGGGGATTAAAACAGAAATGATTAATCACTCTGAAGGTGAGATGCAAAGACGCATTAATGAAGCTGAGGGTAAAGCCGAAGAAATTATAACCATCGCGAGTGCGACCGCAGAATCTATTGAGCGTATTGCCACTGTTATTGCGGCGCCGGGTGGCAAAAATGTGGTGAGAATGCAGTTAGGGTCTCAGTATTTAAAGCAATTCGAAGGACTCAGTCAGAGCGCGAGTAAAGTCGTATTACCGGGTAATTTAATGGATTTTGAGCACTGGATGAACAGTGTTGGTCTAGATGATAAAAACTAGTTTTTGATCAAAAAATAGGATATTTCGATTACGGTATGGATTGTACCGTAATTGATTTTCAGTTAATAAATGATAACAATCGAGCGTTAAACGAGCGCGTCACGGTGATCTTGTAAAAATGCCCCACCTTTCTTGGCTTTCGGCCTAATAGATTTTCAACATTCAAATTCACTTCATCTAAATGCCCTTCTTTTGCTATGCGTAATAAACCTAAAAACTCATCGGCTTTACTGAAATCTCGTACAATGGCCCTCGCTTGGGTATTATTCCTCACCCGTTCGCGCGCCACTTCTTTGCCTGTTATTGGGGTTTTGCTAACATCCCCTCGAAATCAACCTTAACGATATTTTTCAACCACTAATAAGCTATGATGATGAAAAACAGCTAGAAGGTCATCATTATTGCTAGCTCAACCACTAAACGTATTCAAATACTCAAATAACCCTTACCTGCGGCGTATCGCTCGCTTAAATGCTTTACCTGAAGCTGAGTGGCAAGCGATTATTCAAAAGTAAAACGAGTATGCAAGGCTTTGGCGTTCTCATTATGTGACGCGATTAAAAGAGACCTTTCATGCTCAGTATTTGCAATACCGCGCAGCAATGAATGCGTATTACAGACGCTGGTATAAAGCGGAGCTATAGTCGTTTCTGGTGTATGAGGATAAAGCATTGCGATGTAACCTGTTAATTGATCTTGGCCGATCAACAATTAACAAAAGGAACATCGCAATGACTAAAAATG
>NZ_JAKIKS010000071.1 GCF_023284005.1 Shewanella surugensis | reverse complement strand
AAGCAGTGAATGAATTCGTCGCCACTGCTTATCGCTAATCATTTTACGAGACATATGAATTTCAAAGAGAAAAATTGTATCTTAATCAGCTAATCATGGCCAATTGTCAACACCCCCTAGTATCTTTTGCTCGCTTGGGTATATAATTCACTTCCATTATAATCCGTGCTCGTCATTCACCGTCCAGCATTTAGATCTAGGCCATTATTATTCATGGATAACCCCCTTAGTATTCAGGCGACGACTCCAATTCAAAAACGTGCTCTCAGTTATAGCCAAACCCTGCAAAAACTCTTTAATGAAATTATGAGCACCAAGCAGCCAGCCGATCGGATCTTGGCTCAATATTTTAGAGAAAATAAGAAACATGGTTCTAAAGACAGAAAAATTATTCGAGAAACATTATTTGCTTTATTTCGTTGGTGGGGTTGGTTAAAAAAAATTGATGAACAAGAGAGCAATGATCTCAACTGGTATCTGCAGCTCGGATTAAGCGGATTATTTGAAAGCCACCCATGGAAAGATCTTATCAGTGCATGGCTTCATTTTGCCCAATTAGATATAGCAGCTTCCAGCACCTTAAGTCCTTTTTTGTTAATCGATGCTGAGACTAACCTGTCAACCCCCATCAATTTACAAACCAATAAAGGTAAGCTGCAATTACTTGAAACCATCACGTCATTGAATTTTCAATTAACAGACTTAGTACCCAGTTGGTTTAAGGAGGTCGATGTTTTCCAAGAAGACAATATCTCCCCGCTTATTGAAGCCCTCAGCTCACGTCCGCCAATCTGGGGAAGAGTGCAACATCTAAGCACCGATAAAGCGCTTAAACAACTTCATCAAGCGGGAATTGAAGCCAGCTCAAATACTGCTTTTGAAGACAGTATTCATTTAGGCAACAAGAACATTAACTTAAATGGACTGCCTCTATATAATCAAGGACAATTAGAAATACAAGATTTAGGCTCACAAGTCATTGGTCATATTTGTGCTCCTAAACCCCATGAAAATTGGTGGGATGCGTGCTCTGGCGCAGGAGGGAAAAGCTTACAGTTACGTTCATTAATGTTGAGACAAGATCCCAAGTCCACAGGCAAGATCATTGCCTCTGATATTCGAAACAAAGCATTAGAAGAGTTAAATAAGCGAGCCAAACGTGCAAAGTTCAAGGGTATTAAAACACTACCGTGGAAAAATGATGCCTTACCTGTCAGCAGCAAACACTTCGATGGCGTTTTAGTCGATTCCCCTTGCAGCTGTATTGGTACCTGGCGACGCAATCCTGATCTACGCTGGATAAGTGATATCTCCGCCGTTTTAGACAAAGCCCCTCTGCAACTTGATATTCTGAGTCGTAGCGCCCAAGCTGTCAAACTAGGAGGCAAGCTCGTCTATGCTACCTGCTCTCTTTCTTCCATTGAAAATGAAGAGGTGGTCAATGCCTTCTTACAAGCGCATCCTGAATTTAGCTTAGACACTCTCATTCATCCCTTTACAGGAAAACAGCATGCCATGCTAACCATTTGGCCATTCGAGGCCAATAGTGACGGTATGTTTGTCGCTCGAATGACGAGAGACCTCATATAAAATATTTTATGTAAGCTGAGGCTGTATTTCCTAGATATTCAACCATTTCGATTCTATGATGCTTAAGAATGAGCATCATTATCTCAGCTGTTTTTAAATAAATTATCATATGCTACCGTCTTTTTATCAACGCCAGTACTTACGCAGTTTTCACTTTACTGTTATTTTTATATTGCGCGCAAGATAAAATGACAGTAAAGTGAAATAACAATGAAAGCTTAAATTATCATCAACTTTATTTTCATGCACCAATAAAAGGGACACCCTATGGCAGACTCTATTTATCAATTTTCAGCAATCGATATACAAGGAACGAACGTCAGCTTAAAACAATATGAGAATAAAGTTGTTTTGATTGTAAATACTGCAAGTAAATGTGGTTTTACTCCTCAATACAAAGCATTAGAAGCACTGTATAAAAAATATCAATCTCAAGGGCTCGTCATTTTAGGTTTTCCTTGCAATCAATTCGGTCAACAAGAACAAGGCAGTAATGATGAAATCAGTGCTTTTTGTGAATTGAACTTTGGGGTTACATTTCCACTCTTTCAAAAAATTGATGTCAATGGCAGCCAAGCTCATCCTCTTTATCAATATCTGAAAACATCAGCAAAAGGTGTTTTCGGTTCTGAAAAAGTAAAATGGAACTTCACAAAATTCATTATTGATAAAACGGGTCAAGTCACAGCACGTTTCGCCCCAACGACCAAACCTGAAGCACTAGAAGATAAAATAATCGCATTACTTTAAAACGAACAAAGCATCTTAATACAATAGGTTATAATTATTTTAATTTTTTAGTAAAAAAATTGAACTATACGTAAAGACACCACTCTAATTTATTGAACATGTAATTTAGTGTTCATCATTCTCCCTTGGGGTCTCTAACGACACCCCATTGATCAATAAATTGATCAGAAGGCAACACTTGATTTATTCAAGACGGTTGCCTTTTTTGTATCTATACCCGTGATACTTCAAGATGCAGGATTCAGCTGGAATTAAAAGCCTTGTAGGCAAGGTCGTTAATTGCTCCTGCATTAATGACATTCCCGTCATCTGATGTTTAAGGATGAACAAATGTCGTGTTCACATGGATGTGAGTGAACGACCATGACGGTCTTCTTGAGCAGATGATTTAGTGATTCTAAATTAATGCTCAATAACGCAGCGTAAAAGGATTTCCTCTTTATTTATAAGAGTCAGCCTATTAGGAGCCATTAAAACCAATCACTTCTGTGTCGCATACTTTTAAAAGGTGCCTACATTCCCACAATCATGCGCCTTAAATTGATTGGTTTTACTGGCTCTGAAAACATGCATCTTGAAGTATCACGCATATATGTATTTTGAAAATAAAACCGCCTTGCTCTAAACCTCTTGAGATAACCATTATTCACTGCTTCTCCCCAAATAGAATAAATCCTTAGGTTGTTATAACAACCATTTTAAATCAATAAGATAAAATAATCCCTTGGGTACACTCAATCTTATTGGCAATTCAGTCTATCTCTATTTTTGACTTTTTATTTCTTAAAAATGGAACTTCTCCAACTTTAGGCACTCTGATAATATGAAGCGATTATTTTTGAATGGTTTCATCATTTATCATCTCCCTTTTAAAGCATATTTTGTGCTTATTTGGAAAGTGGCAATGAACAACAATGAAGTATGATATGGCATTTATTGAATATCATTCAGGTCAAGCAGATAAATAAGAGTTCAGCGTTTAGGCGATGCTAGCGTAACGTCAAGTCCTTAACCCAACATTTATTCTTTTAGACCTAAGCGAGATCCACCTCATTCTTGTTCACCTTTTTCATCATGAATTATTATTGTATGGCAACCCTCTTTTAGAGCGTTGCCATTTTTTTGCTGTTTTATACCCGTAGTTTCTTGCTGCTGACTTTCAATGCTTATCGCTGCATCTCAATCAAAGTCAGCGCACACGACGATTCTATCAAAACCTCAAGGTGATAGATGATTACACAGGGTATTATTTCGCCTTATCAAAGCATAAATCTCTTTATTTTTGCCGAAAACTGAACTTATCCAACTTTAGGTACTCTGATAATATGAAGCGATTATTTTTGAATGGTTTCATCATTTATCATCTCCCTTTTAAAGCATATTTTGTGCTTATTTGGAAAATGGCAATGAACAGCAATGAACAGCAATGAAGTATGGTATGGCATTTATTGAATATCATTTAGGTCAAGCAGATAAATAAGAGTTCAGCGTTTAGGCGATGCTAGCGTAACGTCAAATCCTGACCCAACCATTTATTTTCTTAGACCTAAGCTAAATTCACCTCATTATTGTTCACCTTTTTCATCATAAATTATTGTATGGCAGCCCTCTTTAGAGTGTTGCCATTTTTTTTGCTTTATTCAATTTAAGACTTGCCTGAAGTAGTCAAATTAACGATGCCACAAGCCCTCATTGTTTTGATCATCAACTACCACAAGAAAGACCTCACAAAGAGGCCTTCACCCTAGCGCAATAAAGATTACAAACGTATACCGACTTTTTCTAAATCCTTAGCAATAACCCCTCGAGGTAATGCGACATAACCATCCTTCTCAACAATTTTCTGCCCTTGTTGAGATAAAACAAAGCGGATAAACTCACGATCCATCGGTGCCAACTCTTTATTGGGTACTTTGTTAACATAAACATATAAGTAGCGAGATAACGGATATTTTCCATTGGCTGCATTTTCCGAAGAAGCTTCAATATAATTTGCCCCCTTCTTAGAAATCGCAACCGCTTTCACACCCGCTGTCTTATAACCAATCCCTGAATAGCCTATCGCATTTAAAGATTGCGAAACAGATTGTACAACCGATGCTGAACCTGGTTGTTCATTCACATTGGCTTTGAAATCGCCTTTACATAAGGCTTTTTTCTTGAAATAGCCATAAGTCCCCGATACTGAGTTACGGCCATAAAGTTGAATATCTTTAGCAGCCCAACGGCCTGTCAATCCAAGATCTCCCCAACGGGTTGCATCTTGACCACCACATTTATAGGTTGCAGAAAAAATATCATCTATCTGCTCAATACTCAGTCCCTTTATTGGATTATCTTTATGAACAAAAACAGCCAATGCATCAATCGCAACACGGATCCGAGTCGGCTTATACCCGTAGTGTTTTTCAAATGCCTCAATTTCGTTTGGTTTCATTTTACGGCTCATAGGGCCAAATTGAGATGTGCCTTCCGTTAATGCGGGCGGTGCAGTAGAAGAACCTGCGGCCTGTATTTGAATATTCACATTGGGATATATATCTCTAAACTCTTCAGCCCATAATGTCATCATATTAGCCAAAGTATCTGATCCAACCGATGACAAATTACCTGATACACCACTTGTTTTTGTATAAGTAGGTAAACTGGGATCGATAGACGCCATTGTACTGACAGAAAACATACTTGCGGCAGTCAAACTAACTGCGCTAATCAGCTGTTTCAGTTTCATTTTTCGCTCCAATATTCAGCTTATTTTGTTTAACGCAGCCAGTATCGATTGCGACCATGACAAGTCTATGACAACAAGATGACACAACAATGACACTCATACTTTTCATCGTTATCATTGCATTTTTAACAAATGCGGTGGGATCACAAAACTAAATGTACTCCCTTGCCCTAGTTCACTGACAATATTGAGCTCACTCTGATGATGACTCAGGGCATGCTTAGTTATCGCTAAACCTAAGCCTGTACCACCATTGCTCCTTGAACGCGCACTATCAACTCGATAAAAGCGCTCTGTTAATCGTCCAATATGCTGCATAGCGATTCCCTCTCCGGTATCAGTCACACTAAAGGTGCCTCCAGAAGGTGTTTGCCTCCAGCTAATATTGATGACTCCCCCCTCAGGGGTATAACGAATGGCATTAGAAATTAAATTTGAACAGGCACTCCTTAATTGCACTTCATCACCATGCACATCACATTGCTCATCACAGATAAAACTCAGTCTATATTGCTCTTGAGATAAGGCGTTAGCTTCTTCTTTTAATACCCGAAAAAGAGCTGACATATTAATCGTTTTTTCCAGATCAATACTGCTTGCATCTTCAATACGAGAAAGCGCCAGTAATTGCTCTACCATTAATTTCATGCGGGTTGTTTGTTGCTGCATTTGATCCATGGCTTTAATCGAAGGAGAGTCAGGCTCAGCCATGCCTTGCATCATCTCCAAATACCCTTGCAATACTGTTAAAGGCGTTTTAAGTTCATGGGAAACATTGGCCACAAAATCTTTTCGCATCGTTTCAAGCTGCCTAACATGGGTAATATCACGCGCGATCAAAAGAAACTGACCTGTACCGTAAGGCATAATACGAATTTCAAGCACTCCAATGTTAGATAGCGGCGCTGCAAGCTCAAAGGGCTCGGTATAATCTCCTTTTTTCAAATACAACGAAAAATCAGGGTGGCGAATAAGATTATCGATCCGCAAACCATTATCCTGCGGCCATACAAATCCTAACAACAAACGAGCCAATTGATTACACCATAAAATGTTATGCCCAGAGTCCAATACCACGGCCGCATCAGGTAACGCTTCAGCCCCTTGTCTAAACCGACCTAATATAAAAGCCAATTGCGATACTCGCTTTCTATTTTTGCCTTGCAATCGATAGATGCCATTAAATACACCTTCCCAACTCCCACTCCCATTGGGCGGCGTTAAACGTCTATCATGCCACAGCCAATAATTCAGGCGAGATATTTGGTGATAATGCCATATTAATAACCCAATGCTACCCAACATGATTATTTCGCTGACTTTACCGAATAATAGACCAAGAGAAAAACAAAAAAATATAAAAAAAATCAAGCGAGAAAACAAACGAGAACCAGAATAGGAATCAAGCATAATACTACCACAATACGACGATAGAGAGTCGGGGATTCAAAAATGCAATAACACTGTCAAGTTCTCTATCATCAACTCAACATATTAACTTATGGAGCGATTATTCAAGCCAACAGCTTGTTTATATTCATTGACTGCCAATATCATCATGGCCTTGCTCAAGTTCCCATTGAACACCATAACAGTCTTGAATATAGAAAAAGCGAATTTCACTTATAATATGACAGACATTGTCTTTTTCTTTTGCACTGCTTTCAAGCGATCCATCAAAAAAAATAAAATCATCAGCTTTAATTGGGCTGATCGTGTAAGGCTTATAATCTACAGCGTCACTGATCATCCTAACTCCCTCAATCGTTTTTAAAAATTGAAAAGCGACATCAATATTTTCAACACCTAAAGCCACATGTCTCACACCACCAATGTCATTAGTATTACCACAGGGCCTTCTATCGGCACCTTTAGGGTAATGGTATTCCATTAACTCGATAAACAAAGGAGCAGGCTCGGTTGGGATTTGCAAAAATTGAATACAAACATCCACTTTTTTAGCTTCTTCCATAAAGCCTGCTGATTTTGCAAATCCCTCATTCTTAAAATGAGCAAAGTATTGAATGGGTATGGCGCCTAATGCCTGTTGATAAAACTGACTGGCCCTAGCGATATCATCCACAACTATATTGATATGAGAAATTGACTTATATTTTATCATCTAAATATCCTTATCTATCTGATGCGTCATTTAAAACAACAACTACAGCACAATACACTGTAATAATTAGCTTTAATTCAACTGATAATCTTAGTCACTTTACTCATTATAGTTGCCCACTTCATCATCTCGCAGAGAATCGATACCCTGCGCCCCGTACTGTCTGGATCAGCCTATCATGTCCTTCAAGCTGTATGGCTTTACGTAGCCGCCGAATATGAACATCAACGGTTCTATCTTCAACGTAAACATTCGTCCCCCAGACATTATCCAACAACTGTTCTCTGCTATACACACGTTCAAGGTGAGTCATAAAAAAATGCAGTAACCTAAATTCAGTTGGCCCCATTTCAATCACTTCTTCACCGACTGTCACTCTGTGACTCACAGGATCAAGTTGTAATCCTTGTACATCAATCGTATCTTCTAAACAGGTAGGGGCACTTCTTCGCATAACAGCTTTAATACGCGCGACTAACTCTTTGGGTGAAAAAGGTTTAGTAATAAAATCATCAGCCCCGACTTCCAATCCACGCACTTTATCCTCTTCTTCTCCACGTGCTGTTAACATAATGATTGGGATCTGGCGAGTAAACTCATCTTGGCGTAAACGCTTCGCTAATTGTATACCACTGCCTCCAGGAAACATCCAATCAAGCAAGACTAAGTCAGGGTAAGGTTCAGACAGTTTAGCTAATGCAGAATCATAGTCTTCTGCAGCAATAGTGTTAAAGCCGTGTTGCTCAAGTACAAAAGTTAGCATATCTCTAATCGCTAATTCATCTTCTACAATTAATATCCTTGCCGTCATAATTAATCTTCTATCAGTGAATTTTACCCGACTATTATTGGTCAATTTTATTACAAAAATATGAAATAACGTACGATTATTCTTTTTTAAAGCAATAATCTCATCTTTTTAACTTTACACTGTAACAAAGAAGGAGACCTATGCCTCCTTCTTTTATCTTACGCTATCGAATTAGATCGGCTTGAGATCACATTAGAACTTCTGCTCTATCCCGACTGCAAAATACTTATCAGTTTGCTTACCATTACCTGTATATTCTGAATCATAAGTACGATCAATCCAAAAGGCGAGTAGTTTCGTTGGCTTAGCCAGCTTATAATCAAATCCTGCCGCCCAAGATTGCCCAACTTCTTCCATGTCTTGATATTGTGCTTTAAGGGTAAAATCTTTAATGGGATAGGCCGCACTCAATAAATAACCATTATCACGGTCACCCGATACTGCACCACTGCTATCATAAGTCTCTTCTTGCTGTTGATACATCGCGCCGAGCTTTAGTTTCATGATTTTAACTTGCGCTGTCGCACGAATAATTTCATAGCCTTTAATATTATCATCATAGGCAACAGAAGCATAAAACATCGTTTTCTTCAACGCTTTATCGCCGTAAAATGCCGCCACACTATAGCCATTTTCACCATATTGCTTCGCTTCGGCATCGGCAACATAAGTCGCTCCAATTCGAAAACCATTCATGTCTGGTGTTAAGTATGTCGCCGTTTGCGCCATGCGGTTTTGACCTTTAAACAAACGATCAATATCACCATCAAGATCATTGAATTGATCCACTTTACCTTCAGAGCGTTTAAAAATAGTCTCATTACGACCCACTGCCAGTGAACCAAAGTCCCCTCTTAAACCGACAAACTGATTTCGAGCGGTAAAGTTATCAGAGCTATCAGAGCTTGTATCCACTTTATATTCAATGGTATAAAAGGCTTGTAAAGAATCGGTAATTTGATAGCCGCCCTTCACCCCTAAACGTGACTGGTTACTTTGAATAGTATTACTGGTCTCGCTTGTTGCGTTATCCATATCATAAACATCATTATACTGAGCAGTAATATTAAGCTTGCCATATAGAATTAAAACATCATCGGATGCTTGCTGGCTTTGCATAGTATTACCACGCTCACTGTCAATATTGCCATATGATGTTTCAACATTACTTTTATTTTGATTTTGATTTTGATTTTGATTTTGATTTGTTGCATCATCAGCCTGGGCAGAGACCAAAGTGAGTGAAGCCAGCGTAGAAGCTAATAGTGTTTTATAAAAAACGTTCATCAATTCATCCTTTGGCGTATATTCGCCTTCGTTATTGGTTTTCAAGCGCTATAATGCAATCTTTATGTTGCATTTTTATTTCAATGTTAATCTTATGATGCATTTCAATTGATTTATGCCGATAAGATCACTAAAACGAAATAAAAAACAACCATTTTTGAAAAGTGTGAAAAGTGACAATTTTAAGACAACACAAAAAAGACGACGACAAGCCTTCGCCAGTGGTTTACCCGACTGCGGCAATGCCTTACACTGCGGGCTTTATTTTTGATTGAGCACTCAACTTATGTGGTTTAAAAACCTTACCCTTTACCGCTTCAATAAACCCTTTGATATTGATACTGAAAAAGTTGAAAAATCATTAGCAGATTTCACTTTTTCACCCTGTTCAAGTCAAGATATCAGTCAATTTGGTTTTTCTAATGCTTTAGGTAAATTAGGACAAGCCTTAGTGCATACAGCAGAAAATAGACATTTAATTTGCGCAACCAAAGAAGAAAAAATTCTACCTGCGCAAGTTATAAAGGAAGCGTTAGAGGACAAAGTTGCTCTCATTGAAACAGAAGAAAATCGCCAATTAGCCAAGAAAGAGAAAGATGCATTAAAAGATGACATCATCACCAGCTTACTGCCTCGCGCTTTTTCTCGACGCAGTCAAATTCATGCGTTAATTTTACCTGAAATCAACATGATTTTGGTTGATAGCAGCAGCGCTGCAAAAGCAGAAGAATTGTTAGCCTTACTCCGTAAAGCGCTGGGCAGCTTACCTATAATACCGCTAAGTTTTCAAGTTCCTATCGAAACTCAATTAACTCAATGGCTTAAAGATGAGACCGCCGCTCAAGGTTTTGAAATGCAAGATGAAGCTGAATTAAAAGCCGATTCTGATGAAGGGGGGATTGTTCGTTTTAAGCAACAAGATCTCAGTGAAAATGAAGTACTCGCCCACATTGAAGTCGGTAAACAAGTCCATAAACTGGCTTTGCATTTCGGGCAATCCATTGCATTTTTATTACAATCCGATGCTAGCCTAAAACGCCTTAAATTCTCTGAAGAATTTAGAGCAGAAAATGACGACGTGGGAGATGAAGATCCATTAACTCGCCTCGATGCTGACTTTGCATTAATGAGTTCAGAGTTAATCGCTTTAATGAATACACTCATCGCTGGACTGGGTGGAATCGAAGATAACTAGTTATCCATTTTCAGAATAAATTTCATACTCTTTAAAGTCATATTGATCTGATTCAATTATTCTTACTGAGTATTATAATGGCAACCTTTTAGGGGTTGCCATTATAATCTATCCTCAGGTTACTGCGGATAGATTATTAAAGTTTACTCCATGCACCTTTCTCATCAAAAGGCCACTGAATACCTAACCAAGCGGTAAAAAATGCCTTCTGCTCCTGAGTAGGAGAAGCGACACTTTTTAATTGTAAAGGCGCACTCTGCTGCTCTTTTAATCGTAAAGCAACCGACTTCAGCTGTTCTTCTTGAAACACGGTTAAGTTGATAATTTCCCCTACGTTAAAATCATTAAGCCGTTTTTCAACTCCTTCAGTGGTAATTTTCAACTCATTAATCGCCAGTAATTCATCACCGATGGACAGTCCCGCATTCCAAGCCGGGCTATCACGCAATACTTGTGTTAAGACTAAACTTCCCTCTTCTAGTACCATGCCAGCAAATGGCTTCATCTTCGGATCATAGCCATGATTCAATATTAAGCCCGCGTGTTTAAGTAGAGTATTAAAATCAAGCTGAACTGGGGATTCAACATATTTCGACCACCACTCTTGATAATCTTGACCCGATAATGTTTTTAAAATCGTTTTTACATCATCGACATCATAGGTTTTTGGTACTGAATGATGTTGATAAAGCTGACTATGAACATCTCGATAGGAGACAGCAAGCGACGTAGTATCCAATAGCGAAAAATCTAAAGCGAGTGATGTTAAATAGCCTTCAGAATAGATATTAACACTATTATTAATGGCGTAATCATCTCCAGTACTGACCCATTGATTGACACTCGCCTCAGCAACAGATTGCACTTTATTGCCAGGGGTAAGTTGACTGAGTGCTATCCGCTTCGCTAAGTCTTCAAAGAATTCTTGGGGAGTGATGATCCCCGCCCTTAATAACAATTGACTTCCAAAGTAACTTGTCGATCCTTCGGCCATCCACAGTAATTCGCTAAGCTTCTCATGCTGATAATCATATGGCACCAAACCTTTAGGACGATATGCTTTAACATTCCAAGTATGGATAAACTCATGAGCGGCCGTTTTGATAAAGCTAAGATAATCTTCACGTTCATTAAAACTAAACCGCGGTTTTTGAATAATGGTTGAATTAAGGTGTTCAGTCGCACCACTTTCACCGCTCGTGGCATGGACCATATAAAGATAACGTGAAAAAGGATACCCCTTCCAAATGACCTGTGCTTGACTGCTCAGTTTAGTCAAATCGGTCACTATGTTTTGCAGATCATAATTTCCCTGACCCCATACGACTAATTCATATTGCTTACCCTCCACCGAAAACTCTCGATATTGATTTAAGCCCGATTCAATAGGAGAATCCACTAACACGTTATAATTGGCAGCAACAAAATCATGCCCCCGCTCTCCTTTCTCCATCCCCGAATAACTCTTCCAGCCTGCCGGCACCGATAAACTCACATTCACTTTGTCACCCCGAAACTCTGGACTGTACATAAAGGTTCCCGATGCATCCAAAAAAGCATGCGTTGAGCTAATATGGTTCACTCTTTGGCCTAATAAATTAGCATGTAACTGATAAGAAATAGTCACTGATTCAGGCTCAGATAGCTCTATCTGCCACTCTCCACTGGCCGTTCTTTGCCACGGTAATAATTCACCTTGCTCATTTGACGCAGTGAATAAACGCACGTTATCCGCCAAGGGTAATATTTGATATTTCCCCGTACGCCAAATAGGTAAATTCACCTTCAATGCTGTGGATTTGGTTTTAGGAAATTGAATTTCCACTTTAGCCAAATGATGTTCAGGCTCGTTCACATCAATAGAATAGTTTACATCGGCATAAACAGGTAAGCAGAACAGTGGGATACAAAGGGATACAGATAAAGAGGACTTTTTCACTAAAACACCATTATGTTATTATTATTTATAATTAAAAAATAAAAGTATAACATTAGAATCAAGCATACTGGTATAATCAAAATAGAATCCCTGTAAGTGAATAAAGGCTAGCAGTTTTATGCGTTCCTTGTTGTTATTACTTCCCATTGCATTATTTTTATTTTCTTTTTCAGCGATCTCAGATGATGAATTTTCCAAAGAAGTGAGGTTAAGAGAAACCCCAAACCTTGTCTTACAAGAAACACTTGAAAGCCTACCCACCTCTTTTACTTTTCAAGATAAAATGGAATTTTCCAGATTAGTCAATGCTAGCCACTTAAATAATCAACAGCTGAAAAGTCAGCTCATGTTACTCGCTAGAGGCTATATGCTCGCCGATATCAAGGTTAACAATCGGTTTACTATTGCCAAAAATATCATTGATTCTCTTGAAGTCGTTATCGATACGCCCTTTGAAAAAAGTATGCTACTCATGCTCCAAGGTCGCTATATTGGCCGAGTTCAACAAGACTATTCATCAGCCATTCGCTTATATAAACAAGCCCTTGATCAAATTGGGCTACAAGCTTCCCCAAAAGAGCGCTTATTGAAATACATTCTGTATGAAGATTTAGGCCTCATGCATCGCATTATCAGACAAGATGATCTTTCTCTTTCATATTTGAATCAGTGTAAAACCTTGGCTTTTGCCATTGAAAACTCTTACTTAATCGTTCAGGCTGAAATTTATCTTGGTCGTTATCACCAAAAAAAGAAAGAATTAACGGAAGCATTAGAACATTTTACAGAGGCCATTGTTCTATCTGGGCAGGTCAAAATGCCAGCATTACGTGCTGAACTTTATATGCAAATCGCACGTGTTTATAAAAACTTAGCCCAATGGGATGATGCATTAAAATATACTCAAGAGGCCTCTGTCGTTTTTACTGAAATAAAAAAAGAACACAAGATTATTGCAGCCATCAGGCTCATGGCAATGATTTATTCAGAAAAAGGTCAATTGAACTACGCTATTGACTATCATTTAACCGCACTACAATCCGATATTCACTTGGGTAATCATATTGGCCAAGCCATTGATTACCATAACCTTGGTGAGGCTTATTTTCGAAATGAAGATTATAAAACAGCCTTTAGTTACTTGAAAAAAGCTGACATTATCTTTTCAGAAAAAAAAACAGATCACTATTTAGTGTATAACGACTTGCTATTAGCTGATGTGTCTCTCGCACTCAAAAAATACCCGATGGCGAGAAGATTTGCTATCAATGCTTATGATAAAGCCAACAAATTCAACTTGCTCGATGAAAAAAAACAAGCACTTCAACTTGAAATATCCATTTATAAGCACCTTAATGATTTTGCTCGTGCATTAACGGCACTTGAATCTTGGATCCAACTTGATTCAATCACCCCGATAGGAAAAAAGAATGATAGCCATTCTAATGCTATTCTTGCCCAGCAAAAACTGCAATCAACACTCTTTAAAGCAAAACATCTGCATAATACGGCCCCCCCTTTACAAACCCAATTTTACCTCTTCATTGGTACAGGAGTTGGACTACTCATTTTTATGAGCGTTGCTTATATAGGCCTATGGCGTAATCGTCAAAAATTGAAACACTTACTGACTCAACAATCTCAATACCTCAGCGTCGATCCTCTCGCGAATATTCCTGGTTATAGAGCCTTTATTTCAGCACTATCAAATACTAACCTCAATAAGCCCAGTAGTATCATATTGTGCTCGTTAACCGATCAGCTCAACGCAGACCTCAGCTTAGGCTTTCAAAATAATCGAACGTTACATCAGTCACAACATACTGCTATTGCCCATGCCCTCAATGCTAAAGTCTATCACATCCGATCTGGACTTTTTGCACTATTAATACCAAGCAATATTGATGCAAGCCATTGTATTAAAGTCATAAGAAACTGTATTAATGCGCATCAATGGCAAACGAGTTTACATATTGGATTATTAAACTTACCTCTACATGCTAATCCAGCCATAAAAATTGATATTGAAACTCACTTTGGTACCGCACAGATGATGCTTGCAGGCGCAATGAGCCTAGGCAAAGAGCAAGATTTTTACGTCACCATGACGACATTTGATTTTGCTCCCGCGACTATTTTTAGTTCGCCGCTTTATCAGCAGTTGAAACGGAATATAGAACGAGGGTTGATCAAAATTGAAACCAATGGCGATAAAAATAGTATTATTTGGCCCTAAAAATAATCAAGAAGGTACTTCTTCGTATCTTTAACCATTTTTGATTATCTATTAACAATAGATATTCCATCAAGAAATACATCCGCTTACTATAAGAATAAAAAGAGAGGATATGGCAATGAATAATAGCATAGAAAACAGCAGTATGAACACGTCATCAGACACCTTAACACCTACGTTAATAGCATTAGATATCAATCCAAAAAGTAATGACTATTTACAAACGCTGTTTCAATTTATCAATTATCTGAGCAAAGCCTGCAAAGGACTCAACCTTGAATTGGACAATAAACTGGCAAACTTACGTTTACTCTTTATTGACCCCAATAAAGTGCCACAATCATTTGCTGAATTAAGTAAAATTCAAACATTACTCAAACAGCATGATAGCCATATTAAGCTACAGTTAGAAGCCCATCGGGAACAACTGGTTAACTCTTTAAAGCAACTCGAAAAATACGATGCGATCACACACAAACAACAACACGAATTAATCCATTTTAAAAAAGCACTAAACACACCTTTTCATACATTTTTAGATTATATTCATCAATTAGAACAATTGATGGCCTTTTATGATGCAATCATCAATCATGACAATCAATCACAGCTAGATAATCAAATAACCTTTAGAACATTAGCCATAGAGCTGACTCAAATCATCTCTGAAATTCGCTTCCACCAGCATCAAACGGATAAAATTATCGAAATAAAAGAAATCCTATTGGGTCACTTTACATTAACAGATCTTTTATCCGCTTATTACAAGAAAACATTGATACCGACCAATCTGCTTCTCAAGCCTTTCTTTTTACGCTCGAAGATACTTTACTCGCCATGACTAACATAGCGGATAATACCCATGAACATACACAAAATCAGTATGCCAATAATACTGAACTCCATGACAGTATGTGTCATAAAGTCAACGCCATAGAAAATCATCTCATTCATATTGATGACATCGATGAGTTAAAGGTCAAACTGATTGAACAGGTTTCCAAACTGCATATTGAACTTAATCAAAAGCAAGCACAGGAAGCCCAATCCATTAAAGTGATGATCCGCTCTTTTGCTGCGATGAAAAAACAAATGGATGGATTACATACAGAAATAGCGATCTATAAACAAGGCTTGTTTGAACAACAGAAATTTAATTTAATCGATCCTTTAACCCAATTACCCAATAGAGCCGCATTAGAAGAACGTATGTCGCTTGAATTTCGTCATTATCAGCGGCATAAACAAGCACTTTGGGTTATCATTGCCGATATCGACCATTTTAAATCGATTAATGATAATTTTGGACATTCCACAGGTGATAAAACCCTGCAAGTCATTTCTATGGCCTTCAAAAATGCCCTTAATGGAAGTGAATTTGTCGCACGATTTGGCGGCGAAGAGTTTGTATTACTGATTCCGCAACTTTCAGTCAATCATCTTGATGTATTACTCAATCGCTTACGAAAAAAAATAAAAAATATCCCATTTAAATTCAAAAATCAGCAGATCACGGTTACAGTATCTATAGGTGCAGCAAAAATTTTAGAAAATGAAACCATACAAGATACATTCGAGCGAGCAGATGCTGCACTATACCGAGCCAAAAAAGAAAGCAGAGACAAGGTGATCATTGACTTACAAACAATAGCAACTTCAATATAATCCGTGTATTACATGGGATTGTTTGGAGATAATGATCATCAGTAACTGCTAAGGAGTTGCTATGATAGTTAGGATCAGTCCAAAAGGCAGTATGGAGCAGCTTTCACAATTGGAAGTTGCACGCCTAAAACAAAATGCACAAAGTGAGCTTTATCAACTGTATCGAAATTGCTCACTTGCCGTACTCGCATCCGGTATAAAATGTGATAATAGCCAAAAACTATTCAACCAATTCGAAGGTTTTAAAATCAATGTCCTGCAAAAAGAACGCGGGATTAAAATAGAGCTTATCAACCCACCCACCGCTGCATTTGTGGACGGTAAAATCATTGCCAGCATTCAAGAACATTTATTTTCTGTTCTCAGAGATATCATTTACCTCAATGATATCATTTACCTCAATGATAAGTTTGCACAGTTAGATCATATTGATCTCACTCATTCCGATCACATTACCAACTCAGTATTTGATATTTTACGTAACGCCCACGCTATGCCTTTGTTTGATCCTAATATTGTGGTGTGTTGGGGCGGACACAGTATTAATAATACAGAATTTCAATATACTAAAGCCGTCGGACACGAATTAGGCCTCAGAGAACTCGATATTTGTACAGGATGCGGCCCAGGCGCAATGGAAGGTCCAATGAAAGGCGCAACGGTTGGCCATGCAAAGCAACAGGTCAACCATGCTCGCTATATAGGCTTAACGGAACCTAATATCATTGCCGCCGAGCCACCAAATCATATCGTCAATGAGCTGGTGATTTTACCTGATATTGAAAAACGTCTAGAAGCTTTTGTTCGTTTAGGTCATGGATTTATTATTTTTCCAGGCGGCGCAGGCACGACAGAAGAATTACTCTATTTATTAGGGATATTGCTGCATAAAGATAACCAAGACTTACCTTTTCCACTCATTTTAACTGGCCCTAAAGAAAGTGCTGACTACTTCACTCATGTCGATGCCTTTATTGGTGCCACGCTTGGAAAAGAGGCGCAAGATAAATACCAGATCATTATCGATAATCCGGCTGAGGTCGCTATGATCCAAAAAGAAGGCATGGAAACAATAAAGAAATTTAGAAAGAAAATAGGTGATTCTTATCAATATCATTGGACACTAAAAATCAATCCTGAATTTCAATTCCCCTTCCAACCTACCCATGAAAACATGGCGAAATTAGATCTTCATTTTCAATCAGATAAAGCAAAACTAGCCGCTAATTTGCGCCAAGCCTTTTCCGGTATTGTGGCCGGTAATGTGAAAATGGAAACCGTGAATAGTATTGAAAAACAAGGCCCCTTCCAATTAAAAGGCGATCCCAAACTGATGATATTAATGGATACCTTACTTTCTGCATTTGTCGAGCAGCAAAGAATGAAGCTGGCAGGTACACTTTATGTGCCTTGTTATGATATTACCCATGGCCATTAAAGGAATAGTTGATGTTACAAACAAGATAGCCACATAAGATAAAGTCTCCTCAAGTAACTTGAACATAGCCAATTCAGATTACTTGAGGATGACAAGATGAAAATGACAAGATGAAAATATTGCAAACTATTGATATAATCAATAAAGCAACACAAGACAACTCCCCCTTTCACTCAAATCGATGACAACACTAATGAATGTATTTTTAATCATTGATGGTATGAATCTCGTTAGGCGTATGCATGCAGCGCAACCAGATGAAACCAATATTGATGGATTACAAGAGCAAATTAATCGTTCTTGCCAAAAGCTCATTCGATTCCATCAACCCACTCATGTCTCAATTGTTTGGGATGGTAAAGCCATGTCATGGCGCAAACGCCTATTCGAAGATTATAAGAAAGGCCGTAAGCCTATGCCAGATGCACTTGACAAAGGGCTACCCAATATAAAATCCTACTTACAAGCTCATCATATTCAGTCTATTGATGCCCTAAGTGAAGCTGATGATGTGATTGCAACATTAGCCACTAAATTAACGCAAGCACAAGGGAAGGCGATTATCGTCTCCACAGACAAAGGCTTTAATCAATTAACGCACCCCCATATTCAACTTTGGGATCATTTTAATAAAACCTTTTTAACGCTTGAAGCCAGAGAAGAAAAATTGGGTGTCGAGCGAACTCAATTTTTAGACTATCTCGCCTTAGCAGGAGACAGCGGCAATAAAATTCCAGGTGTGCCTGGCATCGGTCCAAAATCAGCCTCTGAACTATTAAAAACCTTCCGAACCTTAGGTAATATTTATCGTTCCCTCGATGAAATAGGCACAAAACAGGCACAAAAATTAGCGACAGGTAAGACCTTAGCCAGACTCAGTTATAAACTCATTCAATTGCAAACTGATCTCCCGCTGAATGTGAATCTAAATCAATTTAGACTCGCGCCCAAATAGGCATTCACTTTAGTGCCGTGAAGCTTTACTGTTCGAAAAGATCACAGTATATTAATTCAAAAAATATCAGGGATGGTTAACACAAATGAAATCAAAATTGCCGCTGTTTATTGGTAGCCTCTTTAGTGTATATTTACTCTTTGTCGCGTTTGTCGTCATTGCCTATGAACCTATCGCCGATGATAAAGATTGGCAAGACAGACAAGCCTACAACTTACATCACATCGCGCAGCTCTCTTTAGGCAGTGATATCACGCAGATCAGAACAACATTAGGCGTTGCCGATTATTCTGAAGCAAAACTCTCAAAAGAAATCGCCATGCAAGTGCTATTTTATCGCACTCAACACAGTCTATCAGATGGCATCACCACCAAAGATGAGTGTACGCCATTATTGTTTAAAGCTGGAAAACTCATAGCTTGGGGGAAAACAGCATACCAGCAGTTTTTGAGCTTGAATGTGGACACCTAAGTCGCACTCATAATATTCTCTCTATGGCGCTGATTTATTATTTATTTTTGACGTTAAAACATGATCTTGCCACTTTCCTGCAATGTGTAAATAATCACGTGCTAGGCCTTCTTTTTCAAAACCCAATTTGTTAAGCAATACTGCACTTTTAGTATTGGCAGGAAGATAGTTCGCCATTATGCGATGTAGCTTTAACTCATCAAAAGCATATGCTATCGACGCTGCTAACATCTCTTGCATGTAACCTTGCTCTTGATAGGCTGCGGCTAAAGAATAACCTAAATGGCAGGCTTGAAAAGGACCTTGAATAATATTAGTAAAATTACATACGCCAATCACTTTAGCATCAAGGCTTAAACTCAATAAGCCTTGATTCAAGCGATTTGTCGAGCTCACATCCTGATGTTGAAATGCGACCCAATGCACAGCCTTCTCTTGAAAGTAAGCCCGTAAATTATCGTTCAGTCGTGTTTGTATATTAGCATCGATAAAATAATCGACTGAACGCTTCGGTTCCCACGGAGCAAGGTGAGACTGATTATCTTGATAATAAGCGGCCAACAATGCATATTGCTCAGGCAACAATAACGTAAGATACAATCTAGCCGTTTTTAAAATAGGCAGAACTTCAACATGAGTATGACTTTTCACCTCGGTGTTTACATTCTGGTTTATAGATAATCCTTCTGACACTACCGCCTCTCCTTGATTAAATTTTATGACTGACAATATTGACCATGGCCAATACAGCTCGATAGAATGATCAAGCTGCTATGTGGGTGTGATAAAAAAAAGCGAATGGCTCGCTAGTCTCTTTGATACTCTTGGTACGCTTCCCCTTGCATTATCCATTCAGGAGCCGGTTTTTCTTTCAAATAATGGTCAAAATACGCCATCATACGCAGACTATAGTCGACTTTATTAGGGTATTTTTTCAAATGATGTGGCTCATCTTTATATTGTAAAAATACCACAGGTTTACCTAACCGACGCATAGCCAAATACATTTCAATCCCTTGCTCCCAAGGCACTGCTTCATCTTTATCACCAAACATTAACATCAAAGGTGTTTGAATTTTATCGGCGTAAAACACCGGCGAGTTCTCGACATAATCCAGCGGCGCTTGATACAGGCTTTTACCGATCCGGCTCTGTCCTGTTTCATATTGAAATTGCCTTGCCAGTCCCGTCCCATGTCGAATACCACTATAAGCACTGGTCATATTAGACACAGGTGCACCCGAAACTGCGGCCTTAAATAAAGGCGTTTGTGTGATGACGTATGCAGTTTGATATCCAGCCCAAGAATGACCTTGTAGGCCTATCGCATCCGGTTTAGCCAGGCCCATATCAATCAAATGTTGCACCCCCGAAGTTAACGCACGTACCGAGGCATCACCGGGACGGCCAATTTCAAAACGAATATCGGGTAAAAAGATCCCATAGCCATTATCGGCAAACCAAGCAAAGTTAGGTCTGTGATTCAATTTCATATCAGGAAAAACATGTAACCTATCACTCATAAAACGATAGAAATACACAATAACGGGGTAGGATTGACCTTCAACATAGTGGCTGGGTTTAATAAAGACCCCATCAAGTGGTTGTCCATCTCCATTCGTCCAATGCACTAATTCAGCTTGCCCCCAAGCAAGGCGACGTTTTTGGGCATCAAAGTCGGTTTGCTTCACATTGATTTGCGGTGACAACATGTTCGAAGTATACAGATCAGGAAATAAATCATAGCGCTGTTTTGAATAAACCAACCTATCAGCATCTTTACTTTGAGCCAAAGCGGTCAACTTATAATCACCCGACATCAGCGTCTTAACCCCCTTCTGGCTCACTTTTGCTACATAGAAGCCATCCCCTTTTGTCTGTTCATTATAGCCATGCAATAGAATGGGCTCATCTTTCACTAAGGTTTGAGGTAACTGGGTCTCATCCTTTACATCCACTAATCGATACTGAATTTTTTGCTCTCGCCCCTCTCCTGCGGTTAACATCAACCCAGTATGAGAATCGCTATTAAACTGCCAAATATCATATTTATCATAAACCAGCACTGCCGAATCATCAGCTAGCCATGGACCAAAACCATAATTAGGCGCATTAGAAGGATAATCATGATCTTCATCAGCAAAAGGCACCTTTAATTGGCTGGTTAAATTAAACCGCTTTATCTTAACAATGTCATATAAAAATACGTTGCCTTGCTGATAATAAAGTATCCATTTTTCCTTCGGTGATAAGCTCGGCACTTGCTCACTGGGTTGCTGCGTCAATATACGTTGTTTATGGCCCGTATTAAGATCCACTAGATAAAAATCACGATAAAATCCAGCCCAAGTGATCATCTTACGATAGGGCAAATCTGAACTGGCCAACACGTAACGTTTCGCTGCTAATAGGCTTGCAGTGAACGGCGTTTCCTCCAGATCCGTTTGCGCTAAATCTGGTACCTTTTGATCGGATAATTGGACTAACTGATGACTTTTTAAATGTAACACAGCCAGATAGTTACGCGTTAACTCTTTATCATATTCCTTTATTTCGTGAGGCTTAATACGCTCATCATCGCCTTGCCACACCACTAAATCTCGTTGCTGGCGAAGCATCTCAATATTAAATAAATCTTGCTGTGTTGCAACAGACTTTAACATCGGTTCAGGAGCGACTTGCGGGACTCGCCCCAGAAATAAGCGCTGACTGTCTGTCGAGAACTGCAATGCACTATAGCGATTTAGGGTCCAATGATCTTTATTTGCATCAGTTATTAACGTTATGGTTTTCAGTTTTCTATCCATAATGGATAACGCATATTCACGGCCAAATGGGGGCACTTCAGCCTCTCCCCATGTCCAAGAAAAATATTGACCATTATCACTCAATGCAACATGACCTATCTGCTTGTTGCTTGAAGACTTAACAACTTGAAGCTTCAGTGCCGCTAAATCCACCAATCCAACTTGATGAAATTGATGCGTGATATCATTTTGAGCAACCGCTAATGTGTGCCCTTGTTTATCGAATCTGAAGGCCGACACATGATCGATGGTCAGTCTCTGCCCTGTCATCAAGTTCAATAAAAGCAATGAACTGCCTTTATCAAATTCATTGACCTCTAACGATAACGAATGAGCTTCTTTATCTTCTGCTGGTGATTTATCTTGCTTTGGATTAAACCACAGCGCGAAAGATGAGCCTTGCTCATTAAACTCAGCCTGCTTAACATCGTCAAACTGTGTTATTTGACCCGTCACCGTATCCAATAAAATCAATCCAGAGGGTAATTTTTCTTTTTTAGCCTTAGGCGTCGTTTCGAGTAGCCATAATGTCGGCGGTTTTTCGGCCAGCACAAAACGCCCATCATGGCTTATTCTTGGCTTTATGCCACCTGCTAAAGTAAAAGACTGCTGCGTGTTAATGTTTTTAACTAAAACATGACTGTCACCTCTATCGGGCTTCACTTCAACGGCCAGAATGACGCCATCATCTGAAATAACGGGTTTATCCAGTGCTTCAAACCCCATTATCTCACTTGGCGTGACTCTTTGAGCCGCTGCCTGTCCCCATAAAGGAAGCGCTATCAGGGAAATCAGTACAAAAAAATGCATTATTGGTGACTTCAATGTCTTCTCCATTATTATTGTTGTTATTTTCAACTAAAATGAACTCATGCCCTCAAGCAAGACTCATCAGCTTTAGGATACCTAGCAGATAATCCATCATTAATCACTTTCAATAAATGATTATTTGCTTATAAAATGTGATTTTACTCACTATTTCCTGTAAAAGTAAGACGAAAGTCGTTAAAATATCGAAGACCTTAAAAAATTTAAATCGCTAGTCTGTGTCTTCATACACTGACCGATATTAGCAGTAGCGCCTAAGGGCGGTAGGATTAACATGACAAAAAGAACCATTACGGTGATCCCAGGTGACGGGATTGGACCGAGTATCATAGACTCAGCTATCAAAATTCTTGATAAGGCTGGTTGTAACTTCGAATATGAATTCGCCGATGCAGGCTTAACGGCACTTGAAAAGCACGGCGAACTCGTGCCACAACGCACCTTAGATTTAATTGAAAAAAATCGTATCACATTAAAAGGGCCCCTGACCACGCCTGTCGGTGGCGGTTTTACCTCTATTAATGTCAGCTTGCGTAAAAAGTTCTGTTTATATGCTAACGTTCGCCCAGTGAAGTCTTTTAAGGGCACTCAAGCCCGTTACGAAGATATTGATATCATCACTGTGCGTGAAAATACTGAGGGTATGTATTCAGGTCTAGGGCAAACTCTTTCTGAAGATGGTTCAACGGCCGAAGCGACCAGTATTATTACGCGTAAAGGTGCAGAACAAATCGCCACTTTTGCTTATGAGTTAGCACGTAAAGAAAAGCGTAAAAAAGTCACTATCGTTCATAAAGCCAATATCATGAAGTCTACATCAGGCTTATTTTTAAAAGTGGCTCGTGAGGTTAGCGAACGCTACCCTGATATAATCACCGAAGAGATGATCGTTGATGCGACGTGTATGAAACTGGTCATGAACCCTGAAAACTTTGATGTGATTGTGACCACTAATTTATTTGGTGATATCTTATCGGATCTTTGTGCTGGGCTGGTCGGTGGTTTAGGCATGGCTCCTGGCGCGAATATTGGTCGTGATGCGGCGATATTTGAAGCCGTTCATGGTAGTGCACCTGATATTGCGGGTAAAAACTTAGCCAACCCAACATCGGTTGTATTAGCTTCTATTCAAATGTTGGAATATTTAGGCATGGCTGATAAAGCCGAGCTTATTCGCAGTGCGATTTCAGCCGTGATTGCTGAAGGCGACCGTACCACACGCGATTTAGGCGGTACCCATGGCACAACCGACTTTACTCAAGCGGTTATCGAACGTCTTTAAGCCTGATACGCTGAATATCATCAACGCATAAAGTCATGACAAAAAAAGCCTCAAGTTTAACTTGAGGCTTTTTTATTTGCTTCTAATCACTTCAATGAAATCATTTCAGTCAAAACTGAAAATACTGCCCGGTGTACGTCATAAATAGGCTCTCACACAAATTGATTAAAGCAAGCAATAGCAAGGTTCATTCTAGTGCGCAGAATTAGGACGCAAACACAAGTGTACTGTCACTTCATCACGATCATGATAAAGGTGCTTGCAGGCCACGCTAAAATCAGTGATGTCATTTTCTTTTAATATCTCTGATAATGTCGATAAAATCACACTCACTTCTTTATAACGGCTTTTCATTGGCAACTTAAGGTTAAAAATAGCTTCTTTAAACCAGCCATTAATTGCCCATCCTTCAATGAGTTCTGCGACTCGTGAAGGCTTTTCCACCATATCACATACCAACCAATATATATTCTTTCTTGGCGGTTCAAACCTGAAACCATCCGCTTGGTAATGCTTTACTTGCCCCGTTTCCATCAACGCTTCATCCATAGGGCCATTATCAACTGCCGCAACAAACATCCCGCGGCGCACTAATTGATAAGTCCAGCCACCTGGACACGCCCCTAAATCAACGGCATTCATGCCACTGCTTAAACGGGTTTCTTGCTCTTCTTTTGGGATGAAATGCCCAAAAGCTTCATCTAACTTTAACGTAGAACGGCTCGGTGCATCAGAGGCTATCTTCAGCCTTGGGATCCCCATAAAATAAGGAGAGCTATTCTGACTCAAGGAATACCCCACATAAGCGGTGCCCGATGCGACGAAACAAACATGAATAATAGGACGTTTAGGGTTTTCTTTCGCCAGTAAACGCCCTGATTTTTTCAATGCTTGACGTAAAGGAACCGTAAACTTACGACAAAAAGCTGAACGCTCTTTCGCTTCATTGGTATCAGGCGTCTCCACTCTCAACTCACCCGCTTTACTCACACCCGATAACGCCTCGACAATCGGCGTGGCTCTATCTGTTTCGGGTAAATGAGTCAGTAACTCTTTTGCGGCAAACATTTGACGCGCAAAAATCAATGAATCTAAAGTAATTTTTTTAGCCAAAACATCAGCATCGCCTTTATTAAAACATTGGAAAATGACATAAGCGTCATTGTTCTTTGTTTTTACAAATCCACCGATACTTAACAGATCGGCACGATCTTGAATTTCTGCCGCACACTCTTTCTCATAGCCTGCACGGCAAAATAAAAATAGGTTTATCATTAGGCTTCCTGAACATGATCAATATGACCATCAATAATTGCTCGCTATTTTACACTGTATCTATTCACTTGGGTATAAGAGCCTGTGTACTGTTATGCTAAGCTAACTCGTTAATCAAGCTGGTGACTTAACCTGAACTCGGTTTACTTAAACTCATTCACTCTATTACGCCATACCGCAACAGCAATCAATAACCAACCGAGTAAAAAAGATAACCCTCCCAAAGGCGTCACCGCCCCAAGCCAAGCGTTTTGTGTCAACGCATAGGCATACAGCGATCCAGAAAAAAGCACGATCCCCAGCAAAAAGAGGTAACCGGCCCAATCCAATACTTTTGACGGTAGCCAATGTCCGGCAAAAGCCACCGCAATCAGAGCAAAGGTATGATAAAACTGATACTCAACCCCGAGATTAAAGATACGGATCATCTCAACAGAGGCCATATCTTTTAAACTATGTGCGCCAAAAGCACCTAGAGAAACGGCCATAAAACCACTTAAACCCGCTAATAATAAAAAACCACTGCGCATCTTAACTCCCCTTAATCTTTTCTATAAATTGCTGACAATGTGCTATCGCCAACGCCATATTGGCTTCAAGAGTTAACCCTGAGGCTTTTCGAGGTTTAAAACTATGATCGCCATCCGTTAACCAATGTACATTGACCTTTTCCATTTCTGGCCAAGTGTTAACCGCTCCTTTATTGCCAAATTTATCCCTTTCTCCTTGTACAACCAGCAATGGCGCTGCACATTCCACAATAGGGGCTAATCTTGGATCGCCACCTTTTAAGGGAATGAACGGATAGCCTAAACAAATGACCCCATCCACTGACGTATCAGCCGCCACTATCGCTGACATTCGTCCGCCCATGGACTTGCCCATTAAGATCACTTTTTTCGGACAAAACTTATTTTTTAATAACTTAATTTGTTGATTAAAATCAAGTATGATTTTCACGGCTCTGTCTGGTGGTCGTCTTTTACCATCGAGTACATTCGCCCGCATATAGGGGAAATTAAACCGCACCACTTGCACATCATTCGCTCCAACGCCTTGTGCCAGCTGCTCCATAAACTCAGAATGCATATTGGCACCCGCACCATGGGCAAAGATGACCAACACATCGCAACCGGAGCCATTGACAAGGTATTCGATATCAGCCTCAATGACACTATTCACTATTACATCATTCACTATTAATTCTTTATCCTTTATCCGGGTAATAATTCACTGCGAGATTCCTCTTCGAACATGCCGAGCATCCATTCTCTAAATGCCGTTATTTTACCCACCTCGGCCTGACTTTGTTCACACACTAGATAATAGGCATTTTTGCTCACAAGCACATCAGGAAAAGGACAAATGAGCCGTCCAGCTTTAATATCGGGACTGGCTAATACACTGTAACCTAACGCAACACCTTGTCCATACGCCGCCGCTTGTAATACTAATGAAGAATGGCTAAAAATAGGGCCTTGATTGACATTAATATCGGTAACCCCCGTTTGCTTAAACCACGCTTGCCAATCTTGGCGGCTGGCATCATGCAATAAGGTATGAAGTTTTAAATCTGCAGGGGTATTAAGCGGTTTAGGCCCTTTGAGTAACATCGGGGAACAAACAGGGATCAGCACTTCGTTGCGTAATTTATCCGCCAGCACTCCCGGCCAGTGGCCTTGCCCGTAATAAATCGCCACATCCACATCATCGTTAAGTGAGCTCTGCTCATTATCAACCGCTTTTATTCGTACATCGATATCGGGGTTTTTCTCGCTAAACTTGGCTAATCTAGGCACTAACCATTGAATAGCAAAACTAGGGGAAGTACTCACGGTTAATGATCCTATGGCACTTCTTGCTAATAAACGGTCGGTCGCTGCAGATAACTGTACAAAGAGATCTTTTATATCTAAAAAATAACTCTGACCTTCTTCCGTTAATAACAAGGACCGGTTCTTTCGGCGAAACAGTTTTAGTCCCAAAAACTCTTCTAAAGCCTTTATTTGGTGACTTACCGCGGCCTGTGTCACAAACAATTCTTCTCCTGCTCGGGTAAAACTTAACTGCCTTGCTGCGGCTTCAAATGCTTTCACCGCATTCAGCGGCGGTAGTCGTTTTGCCATAGTGATCAAGCTCTCATTTTTGGATTAGTTTTTCTAATCCTAATTGTTACATTTTATCCTTTGTAAAATCCAGTTTTTTTGTGTAAATTTCGCGCTATCGCAATGACTGCAAACATTACCCTTTTTAAATAGGGTAATGCATTTTATATACGATACCCATGATACTTCAAGATGCAAGATTCAGCTGGAATGAAAAGCCTTTTAGACAAAGCTTTGAACAGAGCGCCTAGTGATTTTAAGCCAATGTTCAGTAACGCAGTATAAGACGCTTTTTAACCCGCCCTTTGGCAATGCGTAAAAGTACCGACTTCTGTGTTGCATCATCTTAAAAGGCAATAAGCATTGCTACAATAATGCGCCTTGAATTACGCCCTTTTACGCACTCTGAAAACAGGCATCTTGAAGTATCACGGGTATTACTGGAAGGCGAAGTAAAAATGTTATCTCTAAAAAAACAATTTGTCATTATTTCTCTGTTTGCTGCATTTTTATCAAGCAGCATCCAAGCCAATGACACCTTAATGAATACCAGCGAGCTAAGTGCTTAACTAAAAGTTATCGTATATTTTGACGGATAATTATCCATGATGTTTTTTACACTCTCTTTGAGTGCATCAAAAGTGATAAAATCATGGCAAGATAACCAT
>NZ_JAKIKS010000070.1 GCF_023284005.1 Shewanella surugensis | reverse complement strand
ATTCGTCGCCACTGCTTATCGCTAATCATTTTACGAGACATATGAATTTCAAAGAGAAAAATTGTATCTTAATCAGCTAATCATGGCCAATTGTCAACGCCCCCTAGTCATCTAAGCCCCTTTCTTTCATAAAGAAGTCTACAACACAGCGTAAAACACGTTTAGCCGGATCCTGCTTTATAAAAGAATGAGGACAGTGTTTGTGGCTTCTTGCTACTTTAGTTATGGTCGCCCGCATGGATGGGGAAGATAGAGCGACGTTTGAACCCAAGTCGAGAATAACGACACCATACAAGCTCTGCCTTGTATAAATAACCCACAAACCGTTGTGTGAACAATCACCAAAGTTCAATAGCCTCCTAATCTAAAATTGTATTTTTAGGGTAATAACATCTAATTATAGAAGTGAATAGTTGTTATCGTGTGTGAATTAATGAGCAATTTTATTGCTCATTCGGCTTTAGCATTGGTAATATAGCCAAGCGTATTGAAAACATGCATTTGCAATGCGCTTGGGTATATAGCGTGTTGTGGGTGGTTATTATTTTTGGAGAATGAGATTGAATAAGAGTTTGACGACTAACCTTATTGCGGTAGTTTTAGTGATTATCGGTTATTTATTACCTGCGCCTATTATTTTTTCCGTTGGGTTATTTGCTTTGTCTGGGGCGGTGACGAATTGGTTAGCTATCCATATGTTATTTGAAAAAGTGCCGGGTTTATACGGTTCGGGTGTGGTGCCTTCACGTTTTGAAGAGTTTAAAGCTGGGATCTCTCATTTAATGATGAAACAGTTTTTTACCAATGAGAATATAGAGCGTTTTATTTCTGGACAGAGCGAACATTCAGTGCCATTAAATTTAGCCCCCGTGATTGAAAAAGTCGATTTAAGCCCTGCATTCGATGGATTAGTGTCGACGGTTGAGAATTCTCAATTAGGGGGGATGTTGACCATGTTTGGTGGCAGTGAGGCGCTCTTGCCATTGAAAGAGCCTTTTATTAAAAAAATGCAATCTGCTTTAGTCGATATAGCACAAAGTGATGACTTTCATGCAGTATTGCAAGCACAGCTATCACAAAGTCATATGACCTCAGATTTGCGCACTCAAATTGAAGATATCGTCATGAAGAGGCTGGATGAATTGACGCCACAGTTAGTGAAACAAATTATTCAAGATATGATCAAGACACACTTAGGTTGGTTAGTAGTATGGGGAGGGGTGTTCGGTGGATTGATTGGACTTGTTGCAGCTATCTTACCAGTGTAAATGACGTTACCCAATCCAGCAGGATCTTGTACTTCCAACTGGGGTGGGTATCGTTTTAGTTGACTTGCTTTTATCCGACAAGAGTGAAGTTACAGTATTTGATTTGTATCTTTACTCCTTTACTGTCCATTTCATAAAGAGGGATGCCGATAGCTTGAGAATAACGCCAGTAGCCAATCAATAAAAAGTTGTGTTTTTAACGGTAATTGCTTTGAGCTTGACGTTAAAATGTAATAACGATATGGGCTGGTAAATGTCTCATGAAACGGCAGTACTAAGCTACCCTCACTTAATTCCTTTTCGATAAAAAAGCGGGGGATCAGCGCCATACCAATGCCGCTTACTGCAGCTTGACTCAACATATAAAAATGTTCAACGGCAAAATTCTTTTTTGCCGTGAGATCGACTCCTACGGAATCAGCCCATTGCTCCCATAATCGAGGTCGCGTAGTGTGTTTAAGTAAAGTCATTTTATTAATATCACTGACTTTACTGAGTTTTTTAGCCAATTTAGGTGAGCAGACTAAACATAAATCCTCATCCATCAAATCAATGACTGTCATACCTCTGGGGGGCTCAGTGGTGCTACGTATGGCTATATCATAATTTTGCTGTGAGAAGTCAACAGGAAAATCACCAATAGATAGGTCAACAAATAGGTGTGGATATTGAGATTTAAACTCTTCAATACGGGGGATTAGCCAACTAATACTCAAACTGGGTAAGACGTTAATGGACAAGGTTTGTGTGTGCAGTGGTTGGTTTTTTAAATCATATGTGGCGTTATTGAGTGATTGTAATGCTGTTTGAACATGAGGCTGATAACGTATGCCTTCATCTGTGAGGACTAACTGTCGATGTAAGCGCATAAAAAGGGTTAAGCCTAAGTAGTTCTCTAAGGTTTTGACCTGCTTACTGATAGCACCATGAGTGACAAAAAGTTCTTTTCCTGCAAGGGTAAAACTTAAGTGCCTTGCAGCAGCTTCAAAAGCGCGTAATGCGTTGAGTGGCGGTAAATATTGAAACATAGTCTCTATCCGATAGGGGCATAATAAATGATACTGTAGTGGGATCAATAATGGTTTTAGTGTGAGCTAAAGTCACGCTAATGTGATAATAACTCCTTTGAGTTTTTATTGCAAAAAGCGTCTAATAGGCTTCCTTACGGATTAACTGAATATCACTTTATATGGCATTTGAACTGAGTTTACACATTGCTGTCATGCTTTTTTTTGTGGCTATTTTTGCTGGTTTTATCGACTCTATCGCGGGTGGTGGTGGGCTACTGACTATTCCTGTTTTAATGTGGATAGGGCTGCCACCTACCACTGCACTAGCGACGAATAAATTGCAAGCTTGTGGTGGAAGCTTTTTTGCAAGCTTTTATTTTATTCGTAAAGGAGTGATTAAATTAGCTGAAATAAAGTGGGCCATTGTGTGTGCTTTTGTGGGGGCATCACTGGGAACCATCGGTGTTCAATTAATCGATGCCAGTATTTTAGAATTACTGTTGCCTTTTTTAATTTTAAGTTTGGGTGGTTACTTCTTATTTTCAAAAAAAATCAGTGATGATGATAAGCATCAAGTATTCGGTGCAGGGGCTTTTGCACTGACAGCAGCGCTAGGGATTGGGTTCTATGATGGTTTTTTTGGACCGGGTACCGGTAGCTTTTTTGCATTAGCGTTTGTGTCATTATCGGGCTTTGGTTTAGCCAAAGCGACTGCGCATGCAAAGGTCCTTAATTTCTCGACAAATATTGCTTCTCTGATTTTCTTTGCTGTGGGAGGGAAAGTGCTTTGGTTGTTAGGGGGAGTGATGTTGCTTGGCCAAGCGATAGGGGCCTCTTTAGGCTCGAGCTTAGTATTAAGCAAAGGCACTAAAATGGTTAAACCCTTAGTAGTGAGCATGTCATTGATTATAAGTATTAAAATTTTAATTACTCAATATGTTATTTTTTAGTTAAGTGAGCTTAACTGGAAATGATGAGAGCAGGAAAGAGTGTAAAAGTTAATTTAAATCAGTTTTTATATTGTTTTTTCTCGTCATTCTAATGCCACCGCTTAGTGGTGGTATTATAGTCGATTCCAAGGTGGGATTTTGTTGTTCATAGTGAGTGATAACGATAGAGGAAAAAATAGCGGTACTAAGCAAGGTGGCTTAAGCCGCTTAGAAGATAACGCTCATCAGGTTTTTTAAAGAGGTCGTGTTTTGCCTCTTTTGTCACTTATTTTTATTCCCCTCTGTTATTTTATACAATTTGTTTTTTTCTCGTTTTTTATGTTAACTATTAAGGTGCTTTTAATGTAGTCTGGATTTTAAAAGGTTGGTATATTGTTTGAATGAAGAGGTGTTAACAATTTGATAGCATAGTCTTTTAGTCACCTAGCCAGCAGAGGTTCAGCTTAAAACACGTACCTTAACTTTATCTTTATTCTATTTTATAGACGATTGGAGAATGTAATAGGTGCTAATCATCATGTTATATCAGAACTGGCTGAATGTGAGAATGTTTTTTAATCGTTTTAGTGAGTTGTTGCTTCGTTAAAGATAAAAAAGTGAGCCGGTTAGCTCACCTTTGTTGTTTGATCCCGATAACGGGTTGTTTTTGATATGCTGATTAAGTCCCTATTAATGATATTTAATGGTTTGAGAGGCGGGTTTTCTGCTATAAACTAGCGCTTATTTTTTATGTTATCGTGTGTGGATTGAAGCTGTTTTCGAATTTACTTTTTAAAGGTTAGTGCAATACCACACAGTTCATTTTAATTAGAGATAAATGGGGCAAGGTTTGCAGTCGAGTAAGAATTCATTTTTTAAAATGCCTCAATGGGAGGGCGGAAAACTCCCTTTACAGCACAAAACACTGATTTTGGGGCTAGGATTGATCTTGGGGGGCGTGTTCATGTGGCCTCATAGCCATTCGCCTAGCGATCAACGTGTAGCGGTTGCCTTGGATAAAGAAAGTTGGCTTTCTCAATTGGATTATACGCCAGTGCTTGCAGAACCTGTGGGTAAGGGGCCTGACTTTGAGAAAATGGTGGTTAAAGGTGACACGTTAAGTGGTTTATTTGAAGAAGCCAAAATCGATCAGCAAACCCTGTATCAGGTACTTGAGGCTGATTTAAATGTCTTAGCATTAGATACGTTAATGCCAGGTAATACCATCCAATTTTGGCTTGATGATAAGGGGCAACTACAAAAATTGGAGCTGTATTTTAATGCGGCTAGACAAGTCATTTTTACACGTTTTGATGATGCTTCCTTTAATGCAGAAGAAATCAATATTGACGGTATTTGGCAAAACCGCACCGTGAAAGGGCAAATCCAAGGATCATTTTATTTATCAGCGTCTAAAATGGGGTTAACCGCTTCAGAAATTCAACGTATAGAAACGTTATTAAAAGATAAAATTAATTTTGCACGGGATCTTCGTGCGGGAGACAAATTTTCTGTGTTGATCAGTGATCAATATGTAGCAGGGCAGACGACCGGAAGCAGTACTATTCTAGGGATTGATATCCATCGTGGCAACCGTGATATTAATGCTTATCGCTATAGCGATGGTAATTTTTATGATGATAAAGGCCGTAGTTTACAACGTGCTTTTCAGCGGATCCCACTTAAACATAATTATCGTATTAGTTCTCGGTTTAACCCAAAACGACTTCATCCTGTCACGGGGCGAATTTCGCCTCATAATGGGACTGACTTTGCCACCCCCATTGGGACAAAAGTTATTGCACCGGGTGATGGTGTCGTGACCATGGTGACCAATCATCCTTATGCTGGGAAATATATTGTCATCGATTACGGCAATAAATATCGCACACGCTTCTTGCATTTATCAAAAGCACTCGTTCGTAAAGGTCAAAAAGTGACGAGAGGACAAGTGATTGCATTGACGGGTAATACGGGTAGGATCACAGGACCACATCTGCATTATGAGTTTCTTATTAATGGCCGAGCTGTCGATGCGATAAAGGCTAAAATTCCAATGTCAAAAGAGCTATCCTCTAAAGACAAAAAAGAATTTGCTCAGTTAGTGGATAAATGCAAAAAAATGATGGGATGATTTAAACAGTATTCATACCGATCATAGATGATGATTGGTGTTTAATCTTTTTAAGATCCTTCTTTATTGATGTCCTCAACTGGCTTGTCGTTGTTTACTTGCACAACGACAAGCGCCTATTTGGCTGATTGCTGGGCAGTGTTTACAGCGCTTTTTTTGATGTTGAGAAACGCTATCAATATCGTTTAAAATGATAGGATCATTTGATGGTGATCGAGTGACTTGTGGCGTCAATAAATATTTATCGTATTTATGATGGCTGTTTATTTGATATTGTTTTTTGCTTGCTTCGAAGCGACTTTCAGGCTCATCCTCTCTACTTGAACATTCTTTTGTCCACGCGCATGTTGTTACCTCAAGCACAGTGTCTAAATAAGGAAACTGTGGTTGTTCGGGACGAGCATCGAGCTGACGTAATAGTGAGTGATATTTTATTATTTTGAACTTATATTTCAGCTGCTTGTTTTTTACTTTTTCAATATCAGATATTGGTAGAGAAGCTTGAAAATGACATTGTGCTAACTTAGTCTTTGCTTTAAGCAGTTTACGCGTATATTTTTGTTGCTTTTTGATGTGCTCAGTTTCAGTATTCATTGGTAAGAGTACGCGGTAAATTAACAGGATTGACAATCACTATAAATAAAAATCATTATCAGTCAATGTTTGAGTCGTTCTTTCCTAATAGGGATAAATGTATACAAACATTGCGACATTTATCCTCCTCGTTATCGCTCTCATTGAGTTAAGGGTAAGCTTAATTAGGTTAACAATATAAGATAAAGGCATTATTATGAAAAAAATAAATCTATTTGCTCTGCCTCAGTCGTTGGATTTATCTGAAGAAGTGTTTCAGCCCCTTGTGGAGAATGATCACGTTTTGATAGAGCGTATTATCTCTAAGGCCCATGTCACTCCCGAGGGAGAATGGTATGATCAAGTAAAGAATGAATGGGTCATGGTATTGAAAGGGGAGGCTGAATTAACGTTCATTGATGGAGATAAGATGAGATTGAAAGTGGGTGAGGCCGTTGAGCTGCCCGCCCATTGCAAACATCGAGTGAGCTGGACATCTACGGATGAAGAAACCTTATGGTTAGCGGTGCATTATTGACCACTGCGAGTGTTTTCTGGATAAAATGGTCACTTGCTGGTTTTCAATGATCTATTGGTCATGATATGACTTGGTAAGGGTTGAGTTTAGTCTCAATTAACGTCAGATAGAGCCGTAAATCAAATTCAAGTTGGTGATAATCAGGCTCCATGTACACACAAAGCTTGTAGAATGCTTTATTATGCTCTTTTTCTTTTAAGTGGGCTAGTTCGTGCACGACCAGCATCCTTAAGAAGGCTTCAGGGACCACTTTTAATTTAGCGCTGATCCTGATTTCATTCTTGGCCTTTATTTTATTACCTTGTTGTCTGGCAACATAGGAATGAAGCCCTAAAGCCTGATGACTCAGAGTGAGTTTATCATCATAAACCACTTTTGTGACAGGCTGCGACTTTCGTAAAAAAGTGTTTTTAATGTCTTGAGTATAACGATATAAAGCCTTATCGGTTCGAATATCATGAAGGTGTGGATAGCGTTTCGTTAAGTGCTGGGCCAGCTTCCCCTGCTCAAGTAACTGCGATACTTGCTGTTGGATATGGGCAGGGTAGCCTGCTAGATATTGTAGAGTTGTCATCGAAGATTAAGGGCGCAAAATACGCCCTTTAAGGTTAATCCTGTTGGTAAATTTTGGATGTTTGGTATGCATAAGCGGCTTCAAATGCATTTTTTTGAAAACGTTTCATGCTCAGGCCATCAAAATCAACCATAGGAGGATTGCGTTTCAGCTGCTCTTTAATATTGACAGGGTTAATAAACTCAACTGGAATATCAATCAGCTGGATTGCGGCTTCGAGTTTAAAACTGGTTGCACTGCCTGCTAATTTTCCTTTTTGTTCACGCGAGATAATAATAACTTTTTCGACGTGATAATCTTGCATTAGTTTGCTGAAAGCAAAATGAAAATCGCGGATTGACTCTGTTTTATCTGAATGAGAAACAGCGAAAGATTGCTGACGGCAATCGGGGACATTAAATGTGTCACCTTCATAACTGAGTAAACTGATGATGGCTTCACCACCTTTTAATTCCACACCACAAACTTTCATAAATTTCCTATAAAACTGTCAATATTGACGTTATTGTATCTCTTATTACAAAAAGCATCTGTAATAAGAGTGATGTTAACCATTATTTATTTTCTACCCAGCCCAACAGGTATCGACTGATAGTACATCTTTACCTTTATTATGAGCGGAGCCTATTCATTATTTTATGATAATGATGCTGGTTAAAAATGATGATATCGCTTAATCATCTTTTAATACGGTTTTGGGTTTTCTCAGCATAGGCGCATCACCAATATCCACGCCCGATAGGAAACGTTTATCACGTTTGGTCGATGAGGCCGTTGGTGTTTTCTTTTTGGCGCTTACTTTAGTACGCTTTTTAGCGGCAGCTTGATTCTTTTGGGGCTTTGATTTGTCTTTTAGGCCTGTAAACTTCGGTTTCAGATCGTCAATAACACTGAGTTTGAATGTTTTATGTAAGAAGACTTGCACGCTCTTGAAGTTATGCCAATCTTTGGGGCCGACAAGTGAAATTGCATCCCCCTTACTTCCCGCACGGCCTGTGCGACCAATACGGTGCACATATTCTTCAGCGAACTTAGGCATATCAAAGTTAACCACTAAGGAGACATTTAATAAATCCAGTCCGCGAGAGGCCACATCGGTAGTGACAAGGATTTTTTGCAATCCACGGCTAAATTGATCCATGATTTGATTACGCTGGCTTTGATTCAAGTCACCACTTAATGCCGCGGTATTGAATCCTTGTAGGGACAATTTGTCTGCTAGGCGACTTGTATCTTGTCGAGTGGCGGTAAAAATAATAATCTGTTTATGCTGCTCTTGTGTTAACAAGCGGGAGAGAACCGCTTCTTTATGATCTAAGTGATCGCATAAGTATACATGTTGGGTAATGTCAGTATGCGCGATATTGGCGGCCCCAATGGCAACATGTTCGGGATCGGCTAATAATTCAGCTGCAATATCATTAATGTCAGTATGATCGAGGGTAGCTGAAAACATTAATGTTTGTCGACGTTTATGATCGGCAGCGTTATTAATGGCTTTTAATTGTTCAGCAAAGCCCAAATCAAGCATGCGATCGGCTTCATCCAGAATGAGTAATTCTAATCCATTAAGGTGAAGATGGCGTTGAGCAAGATGGTCGGCTAACCGTCCTGGAGTGGCGACGACAAAGTGAGGATCACGAGCCAATGCTTTGGCTTGATCGTTAAAATTCTCTCCCCCTAATATTTTAATGGCTTTGTATTGTGTATTAGCGACTAACAAACGTAGCTGGCTGTATACTTGAGTGGCTAGTTCTCGGGTCGGTAATAAAATAACGACTCTAGGATCGCGTTTACTGAGTGCGCGAGTGGAAATGATTCTTTGCATGGCGGGTAATAAAAAAGCCAATGTTTTACCTGAGCCCGTCTTTGATGAGGCCATCAAGTCTTTACCTGCAAGAGCAAACGGGATGGCTTGTTCTTGAATATCGGTAGGGGTGTCGATCCCCATATGTTTGAGACTCTGTAATAGACGGTTATCGAGTTGAAAATCGGTAAATAGCAAAGAAGGATACCCCTAAAATAAACATAATCGGTCATTATACCCTAGGTTACTATAAGCAGACTAGATGAAGATTCAAAATTCAGTACGGTATAAACTCATGATGAAGACAATATATGGCTGTTTGCACCTCACTAAAGCACTACTACCACAATTATTAGTAAAGCCTCGCCAGTGTTAAGGCCTTTTTATCTTTCGGGATGATTTCTTCTGCTCGTTGTTGGCGTTGTCACTCAATGATTGTAATGACTTAGGTGATTTGAGGATCCCTAATTGAGTGAACATGGAATACATATCCCATATGACCCAGCTTTCGGCTATTTTGTGGTCTTCAATGCGATCAATTTCAACACCTGACCAAGAAATGCGCTTTCCCGTGGACGCTAATCCGAGATATTCATCCGTTTGTGTGGCAGTGAACTCCCAGTAAGTTGTGACGAACTCATTTTCAGCAACTTGGCGTAATATTTTTACTGTAGCGTCAGAAAATGAAGCATGGTATTGAGAGACTAATGTCTCCCTCTGGGTTAAACTTTCTGCAGCCACTTGACCAGTAATAGAAGGAACTTGATGATTAATATATTTTTTAACAAAGACTTGCTCTGGGTTGACGGTATTGTTACTTGCCCACATGTTGAGTGAGAGTGTGGAAAGCTCTTTGTTATTTTCAAGTGAAGTTTGTTGCTTATCTAATGGTTTTAGCGAAGATGCAAGGGCTAAATGGTTTACACTTGTCATAAAAATAAGTATGAGTAATCGTAAAGGGGATGTTCTTTTGCTAAGAGCCATTACGGACTCCTTGTCAATATTGAGGAGAGCGGTGTATTAATTTTTTGATCCATTTTTACTATTGAGCTGTTTTAACCATTTAGAGAAAGCTTGGTTATTCTTTTGTTTGGATGTTTCATCGATTTTTTTATCCACTGTTGAATCCGGTGTTTTAGAGTACCCTGTGACTAAAAGGATCACTTGGGTCGATTTTTGGCCATTGCTCTAAGCTTCGTGCGCCGTTATTTTCTTGATGGGTAATACTGTTAACCTTTGATGTTGATGAGCTTTCAACATAGTTAGGGATCATTTCCATGTTGACTGATGAAGTGCTATCATTTTCAGCGGCATGCAGCGTGATGATGTTAAAGCTGGCAAGAGAAAAACAGATAAAAATAAATAAAAAAAGGTGAGCTATTTGTTTCATCGGCGACAAAAAGGCACTCACTATTTGATGTTTATTATGGGTGTCAATTGTATTGAATAACGTATCCTTGTTCTGCATGATCCTATACCTGCCAGAATTTAACATTGATAGTCTTAATATAAGTACAAGTAAGGCGACTTATCAAAGTATCATCCTCTTTTGTGAGTATTATTTGCTATATATTCTATGTCAAAATAAATAAAACGACACTGCAGTAACTGAGAATATTAAGGTATTTCAATTTTTCTTGTGGCAGCTTTCTTGGTTGTTGGTTGTAATAGGAGTAAATACAACTTTTATTGTGCAGTAATGGCTTAGAAAATAAATATTGAGGATCATACATATTAAAGACCTTTATCATTAGTATCTGAATAAGGAATCAAGTGTGCGGTATTTGAGCTTAATATGACCTGAATATGGCTGTCTGATATCGTGTAAAATAGGGCTTAATTGTTTCTTAATATGTAGACTATTTACGTTACTCTAGAGATTAGCTATTGAGATTAATGCTGCTTGTTGATTCAACATTGAATGAAAATCAGCTTAGGAAATAGAGTGTAAAAATAATAAAGCCTCAAAATGGGCGACTTTATTATTCTTGGGTCATGTACTTATCGACATGTTGTTGATGTTAGTAGTAATAATACTATGGGACTGACTTGTTGAGTACTGCATGATAACGTGCAAAAGCGGCGTCGAGATCGTTAATGAGATCGTCGACATTCTCAAGTCCGATATGCAATCGTATGAGGGGCTTTGAGCTGTCCCATTGGGTGGAGGTACGTAATTTATCAATACCAAACACACCTAAGATCAGGCTTTCAAAACCGCCCCATGAAAAGCCCATTTTAAAATGCTGCATATTCTCAACAAAAGCAGTAATAGATGCCCGATCGCCTTCTTTTAATACAAAAGAAAACAATCCATTGGCGGCACTAAAATCACGTTTAAAAAATTCATGCCCAGGGCAGGTCTCAAATGCAGGATGCCTCAGGTGATCGACCTCAGGACGTGCGGCTAGCCAGTTTGCCACTTTGAGGGCACTTTGTTCATGCTGGGCCATTCTAATGCCCAGTGTGCGAAGACCTCTGCTGGCCAGATAAACATCATCAGGTGAAGTGCATTGGCCTAATAGATAACTATTTTCCCTTAACTGCTGCCAATGTTGCTCATTGGCTGTCGCGGTGCCCATCATGACATCGGAGTGTCCAACGATGTATTTAGTGGCCGCTTGAATGGAAATATCAACGCCTAATTCGAAAGGACGAGAATTAATCGGCGAGGCCCAAGTATTATCGAGCATGACCACAATATCGCGTTCATGTGCAATGCGGCTGAGGGTTGGGACATCTTGAATTTCCATGGTAATAGAGCCTGGAGATTCTAAAAATAGCACTTTTGTGTTGGGCTTAATGAGAGAGGTTAAATCTTTACCGATGAGGGGATCATAATAGGTGGTTTCAATGCCATAACCTGCCAGCAGTTTATTACAGAGATCGCGAGTGGGTTCATAAACACTGTCGACCATGAGTAAATGATCGCCCGCTTTTAAAAATGACAATAATGCGCCTGTAATGGCCGCAGAACCAGATGGGTATAATGCCGTGCCTACGCCGCCTTCTAGCTCAGCGATAGCAGATTGGAAGGCAAAATGGGTTGGTCCGCCTCTTCGTCCGTAAAACATTTCTCCATTGGCTCTATTCTTTATGGCAAATGCCATATCTTCCATGGTGTCAAACGTCATCGTAGAGGCTCTAACAACAGGAGGATTGATGACGCCTTGGGTCCATTTTTTTTGTCGGCCTAAGCTAACAATTTGGGTTTCTTTTTTCATAGAGCCTATTTCCGTTAAATACTGGGTGAATAACGATGCTTTAGCCATCTTAACATCTATACGGCCAAAATAAAGAGGCAATTGAGAAGCAACGTGAAGAATGGGTATGAATGCTGAGTTTATCATTACTTTTCGTTATGGTTTTACTGATCAATGTCTTATGAAATTGGTTCTGTTATTGGTAATTTAACTTGGATCTCAACGCCTTTTTGCTGCGTTTTTACCTGTGTATGATCCTGAGCAAGGATATGACCATGATGAAAGTGAGTAATGAGTCTGGCGATATAAAGACCGAGCCCAAGGTGAGGTTTATCATGATGTTGGCTGGTATTGGGTGGCAGGTATTCAGGATGTCGGACTGAAACCATCGATTCAAAAATTTGTTCTGCCATATTGTCAGGTAATGGGGGCCCTTGATTAAAGACACTGATTTGTATTTGTTTAGATCTATCCGATTTACCTTTTTCTAATGGTTCAGATTTTGTTGGATCCACGGTGTCAATTGAGATGGCGATAGGGTGGTTAGAGGCACTAAATTCAAGTGCATTGGCGATCAGTTTATCCATTAATTGAGCAATATATTCAGGGACGCCAGTAATAAAAATAGCGTGGGAAGGCATCGTCAATGTAAATTGATGTTGAGGATAGGTAAGTTGATAGCCTTGTATACAACCACTAATGACGTCAGATAAAGGAAAGATCTCGGTTTCGGCTTGAGCAATACTTTCTTCGAGTCGAGTGGCTTCACTCATGTTATTTAAAATCATACTTAAGCGATTGACACCTTCTTGTGCTCGAATGACATATTTATTCGCCGTAGGCGCTAAAGGTTGTAAACTCAAGTGTTCAAGGGAAGAACGCACCACAGCAACGGGTGTCCGTAATTCGTGAGATAGGCGCGAGGACATGTTTTCCAAGTAATGATTATATTGACTCAACCGACTCACAATGTTGGCAAGGCTGCGGGATAAATCACCAATTTCATCTCGATTACTTGAGGCGATAATATGGCGGGTGATCCGGCCTTGTGAGTCTATTGCTTGCTCTGCATCATCTCTTAAACGACGTATTCGACTGGAAATACTAGAAGCAAAGATAAATAGTGCAATGGTGCCCATTCCCATTACGGTAATAATCATATCGAAGAGTTGCTCTAGGGCTTTATTACGCAGTGTGCGGATCCCATGGGTGGTTTCTTCTGCCACGACAACGCCCATCACATTATTGTCAATCCAAATAGGGCTGGCCGCTGCGAGTACCACGGCTTTTTTATCGGGGGTTAAACGCCACCCCGAACCTTGTTGTCCTGTTAAAGCCGTTGAGATGTAGCTGCCTTCCAATAGAGTTGAATCTTGAAGGGTATCAATAAAATCCTTAGGAGGAGTAATTAATATTTTAGAGTAGAGAGGATGTAAATATTGTTGTTTTAAGTGCTGCCAAAGATTTTGATCCGGTTTTTTAGTAAAGGATCGTGCCCAATTGTTTTGATTGTCATGTAAGTTGCCAGAGCGAGCTAACACGCGTCCATGGTTATCAAGTACCCAGATCCGAGAATGATTATGTCCCATTCCTTTTATAATTTGTTCAATTTCAGGGGAGGGCACCAGCACGGTACCGAGCTTATTGACATCATCAATAGCGGATGTTCCCACGATGGCATCAAGTTGTTTTGTGTTCGCATCGTTCACATCGTATATGGCAAAACCTAATTTACTGCCCACCATAGCAAGCGGCAGACGCAGCTCAATATTATAGCCTTGCGCCGTTTTACGCCATTGGCCTTGGATTTTGATTTCTGGAACAACTGGGGTTGTCTGTTTGGGATCATTGGGTAGCTTGAAGGCACTGATCCAGCCATCTTTCATCGTGGAGACGATATAGCGTTTAAATTGTCCATCTGGCGCCAATGTGGCGATGGCTAAGTGATCATTTTTATCAATACTGAGGGTATTGTTACCTCGGTAGATCACATGAGGATCGCGCACTTCAAAAAAAGCGTAAAGGTAGCCCGCGTATTTCCCCACCATATGAGTAAAGTGAACCGTGAGGGGTTGATTGGGATCACGTTTATAGAGTTGGTTACTTTCGCCATATTCTAATGCCTTATGCCAATAGGCTTGCCAATCCTTTCGTTTACCATCGAGTCGAATGGGTCCTGATAGGGGATAAGCATACAAATCTCGACCCTTTTTAACTTGCGTTAAAAAGCTGGCTTGGTTGTTAAAGAGCTTGGGTCGTTCATGTAGAGCCGTTGCTAAGGCTTGGGTGGTACCTTCAAGGGTTTTTTCTTGTCCGTGGCGTAAATACTTTTCCATTTCCCAGACATATTGGTATCCAAGCCAAGGAAGACAAAGCAAAAATAATGACAAAATAGCCACTTTGGTGCGTAGCCCTATGGGAAGATTAAACATGACTTATGCTTGAGGATCCCATCGATACCCCATGCCATATACCGTATCGATACAATCAAAGTGGGGGTCTTGGATTAAGAATTTTTTGCGAATACGTTTGATATGGGAAGTGATGGTATTGTCATCAACATAGATTTTTGCATCTGCCATGAGGTGCTGTCGGTGACGAACATGACCTGGTCGTTTGGCCAAGGCATGTACCATCCAAAATTCGGTGACCGTGAGTTCGATTGACTGTTTTTTCCAATGCACTAACATACGGTTAAGATCCACACTCAGATGACCATATTCGATGATATCTTCTAGGGGCGCTTGGCTATTTTGCAATGCTGAACGTCTAAATAATGCCGCTAACCTTGCTAATAAATGCGGGAAACTGATTTCTTTGCTTAAGTAATCGTCGGCGCCGAGGCGTAAGCCACACACCATATCAAAATCACTATCTCTTGCGGTAAGAAAAATAATAGGTAGGCTGGTGGATAGGGCTCTGAGGGCTTGGCATAGCGTAAAGCCACCGTCAATTTCATTTTCTAACCCAATATCGATAATGGCTAAATCGGGTAATCTTATATTAAAGGCTTGCATCGCAGCAAGACGATTGGCATAGGCTTGGACTTGATAGCCGTGTTGTTCAAGAACGTCTTTGTAATTTTCTCTAATTGCAGTTTCATCTTCAACAATGGCAATACGTTTCATGTGTTATAGCAGACTCATTGACAGCTTATTATTAGTAAGCAGTGACTATACAGTAAATGTCAGGGCTGAACAGCCCTTAAGCGACATTGCCATTTTGTGGCCACAATTGATCATGAATTTGCCTTTAGAGGCGGCAAAGTGAGAGGAGGCATGAATAGTATTGATGCTTTCCTGTAAAGGCGCTGCTGAAAGCATCAATATAATAGGCTTAGTTCATTAAATGATTAACGAATACGATGAACTAAGCCTTATTGAATCGCTCATTTAGGGCGGATTATATAATCGTAACTATAGCTTTCAAAATTAATAAACCGAGTGGATGGGGTACTGGCGACGACTAAGTAGAGGGTATCACCAGCGTTGGCATTGACATCCATGACTTCAGGGTTTCCTGCATTGGTAATGGGGAGTTTATGATAAACACGTTCACCTGTTTGTGGATTATACACCACAATTTGCGCTCTAAATTCGGCGTAATCGGGATTATCAATAGCAGGATTGATGCCTATTTCATACAAGGTGTCTTGAGTGACATCCACCTCATAGGCATTATAGGCCCAAGAGCCAATTTTGTATCGACTCGGGACGGTTAGCCATAGCGTGCCTGTCCCAGTGACATCGTAAAACTCAGTGACTTTATTATCCACCTCTTCTAAGGGGAAAGGGTTATCTGAATTGTTATTTGCACCCACCATTCGATTATAGGAGGCTATTTCAGAAATCAAGAAGGTGTCTCCAAACGGCATATCCCATGTCATCACTTTAGCGGTGAAATCAGAGAATACCTCCCGCATATCAAAGCCTGCGTTTTCCAGTAAGGTATAAATGGCTTCTGTGGGCTTGCCACTTAAAGGGGCATGATTATGCACGTTACGGTTAAAAACAGAGCCTATCATATTATCACTAAGCACATTATGCGTGAGGTAATGCTCAAATACACTGGCGCCGTATTGATGACCACCTTTGGCAAAATCAATAATACCCTCTTCAAAAACAGAGCTTTGTGTCGTCCAAAGGGGGAGTTGAGGCTGCAAAGTGTAATAGCCCAGTAAGGTATCTTTGGCGGTAGGCTTCTGAGAAAATGCCCCCCAAGAAGCTGTCGACTCGGCTAGAAATTTGGTTGAACCACCGGTTCGAGATTGATATGCATGGAAGTTTTCATGTAAAACATATTGGTTCCATGGACTTTCAAAATTAAATTTACTGACCCAAGATTTACGATAACCTTCGGTTAAGAGTAAATTTCTGGGTTTTTCATATTCAGCGCAAAATGCCTCATGTTGATACATGCCTGTGGCCATCACATTGTGCTCCCATGTCATATCGTGACCACTGAGCTGGTATTCAAAGCTGTCTTGTGTCGTATCAGTAACGCCTTCAGGCCAGAAAATACATTGGTAAACACCACATAAAAAAACAGGATATTCTGGATCCGGTGGGGTCATGACGGTAGTATCACTGCATTCTTCACCTAGTTCTGTTATTTCATCAACACTTAAACTATTGTTAAATATTCGCAAATCCCAGACTTTACCCGGATAGGGCCCCACCGTTAATTGACCTGCCAGTGCGTGTAATTGTGACGTATCGACCATCGTTTCTTGAAGATGGCCGTTTAAGAAAGTGGTGATTTTATTGTCACTCAGCTGTAATGCATAATGATTACAGCTTCGATGCTTGAGTGCACCATTATCATTGGTTACCGTGATCGGCGTTGTTTGCGTATTCAGTGTACTGCTTATTGTACCTGCAAGCTCTTCAATCAAGAGGGCATCGCTGTGTATTACCGTGCCATTTTGGTTGTCCGTTGTTGGGATCAGTTTGAAAGAGAGAGTCATGGGGGTTGATACCGACTTATCGGTGAAATCTACCGTGACACTTTTATCGTTCATATCGACGCGGCTTTCAAAAGGGAACAATTCTTCGCTGATATGTTCTCTTAGGCTTGTCGTGACCGGGTGTTGATTGTCAGACAGATCGCTATAAGTCAATTGTAAGGGGGTATAGCTAAATAAATGATTAAAGGAGCCATCATCTATTTGTGTCAGTGCACAACTGGCTTCACAGCGATTACTCGAACAAGTCGAGCTTATGTCACAACTGCCACAGCCGAGTGTATTACCCAAGCCATCGCGAATGACACCACATTGTGCGCCAAAGGTTTGGCAGGCTGCGATGATTTGTGGCTCGTCAATGGGTTGGCAAAGATGTTGATCGCAACTTTCGTTGGTTGAACAAATGCCACATTCAAGGTTGCCCCCATTGCCATCATTGATAGCGCCACATTGTGCCCCTTGAATTTGACACGCATTGGTTGGATTGGAAGATTCAACCAGCAATTGGTCAAACTGGACAATATTATTTTGGGTGGTGACATGGGGGCTGGCGGCTAATCCTAAGTAAATATCCGCTGCCATGGGAATGGTCTTATTAGTGGTTAATTGCCAATTGATGCCATCGAGTGAATAGTGACCGGTGAACGTATCTCCTTCACGAGTGAGCTTCAGCCAAACAGGGCCTTCGCCGACTTGTTGACCCCAATAATAGGAACGTGCATCGGTATCGGTTCGCCATTGTAGTGCGACATGTTGATGGGCGGAATAATCCAAGGCGACGTTTTTTGCGCCAGTATTGAGGTTCTCTCTAAACATGATGGCGCCCTTCGCCCATGCATGGGTATTTTCCACATTCAATACTCGAACAGTCACACTGGCATCACCGGATATAGGGAGGTAGACATAATAAAAATCATCTTGAGCTCCCCAGATATCATTACCAGAACCGGTTAATGTAATGACATCGAGTACTTCGACGGCATTGCCGGGATAATTGACTTGGCCAATATCTTTTTGTTGCCATGATGAAATGCTAGAAGCAAAGCTTAAACTACTAAAAAGTATTAAGATCATAATACTAAGAGAGATATAGGCCTGCTGAATAAAACGACATTGATAAGCGTTCATCTTATTTTCCTTAATCTTCCATTATTGATCGTTTTATTAACGGGAATGGTGGTTATTGATCCTCGTTAATGGGCTATTTGGTTGTGGATCCTTTTCTATAAATAATCTTTTAGGGGATCGTTTAGGTTATGTCTCCTTTAACCTCTTTGAATAAAACGGATGTAGATATAAATGACTCAGTATTCAGTACTCAGTAAACATGTTTGTTTTATGAGCGTTAAATGACGGTGGTGTGATGTGCCATCGCTTTTATAGGGGGCGATGGCACCAGCGTGAGGGTCTTTATCTCGAGTAGATTAGAGCGATTTCAGTCTCTGAGAGTTGTTTTCTATAGAGACGTAAATCATCCATATAGCCTTTATAGGCATTGGATTTCCCATCACCGCCACCCGAGCCATCACCCATTGCCGATTCATATTTATTGATATCACCAGAAAGGCCCGTCATATCCGTTTGACCTACTAAAATGCCATCAATATAAAGACTGAGCAGATTACTCGAAAATCCAAACGTAGCAGCAACATGATGCCACTGATCGTCGGTGAGATTGGTGTTACCGGCAATGAAGCTTTTGGTTTTGTCTATATAGGTTGCATGGTCATAGGTACCAATGAAAGCTTTAAGCGCGGTGCCATTATTGGCGAGAGTGAGTGCAAATCCTGAGCGACTATTGTAGTAATATTTATTACTGATGATAATTTGTTCATTGATGACATTCGGATCGGGTTTAATCCAAGCTGAAAGGCTGAAGTCACTGTTGGTATTGAGATCTAAAAAATCATAAACAGGGTATTCAGTGAGGTAGTGAAGGACTGTACTGCCATTAAAATAAGCGGCCGTATTGATGGCGCCAGCGTGCTCAAATGTGACACCTGTTTTTGCGATAACAGCGGGAACACCTGAGGCGGTATCGATGATGGGGGCATTATTGTTATTATCAAAGGTATAGTGCAACACCAGTGGTGAGCTTGCTTCTCGTACCCATAAATCTACATTAACACTGTTACTTAATCGTCCATTTTTTTGTGTTGCGTAAGTGAAACGGTCTCGGCCAACAAAGTGGTTATTGGGCGTATATTGGAAGCTGCCATCAAGATTGAGGGACAAATCACCGTTTTGTACATCACTGGTCAAGGTTGTCACACTGGCATGGATATCGTTGGCCAACACGCCTTGCTCTGCAGGTGTATTAAAAGGGCTATTTGGTGCTAAGGTATAAGCGTCTTTAATGGCAGAAGCATAATTGAGAAAAGGCAGACAAGCTTGGGCGATGCGCTCGCCAATGACGATATAGCTATCATTACCATAGTGATAGTAAGGGCGTTGGTCGCCTGTGTACACTAAGGAAGCTAAGGGGTCTTCATCAGCTACTGTTGCTTGTGCCGCCATGACTATGCCGCCTGCTTGGCCACGATTATCATTGATTTGTGTAATAATGATAGGAAGATCAGCTTTGCTTAAGTCTTGTCTGACTGATGTGATTAAATTTCTTAAATGGGTTTCATAAAGCTGTTCGCTACCAAAAGTGTCATTGTAGCCTTGAAACCAAATAAAGCCGGCTAGCTCATAATCAATATTATTGGCATTGAGTTCATTTTGTAGGAAATCATTAAACCCTGTGATGAGTTGTTCATACAAGTTTCCATTATCACCTCCAAAGGCTTGAGGGCGCCAATGGGCGGTGTTATCGAGTGTGGTTCCTCCTTTTGCACCTTTAAAAAGGTAAATGTTTTCAGGTAATACATCGGCTAATGTATTGCCCATTTTTAATTCCACACCGTATTTACTGCTGCTGGCACCATAGCCCGGTTTGAGTCCGCTTAATGTTCTGCCATTTGAGATGACATTCTTAATAAAGACATCATCTCGAGTGATGGTTAAATCAGCACCTGATGTGGCCCCTAAACCACTGCTGAGGCCGTGTCCTTCCATATTAGATTGACCCGCCATGAGATACACTTTAACTTTATTATTATATTCTTGGATGACATCCACATTAGAGAATACGGCTTCGGCATTGCTTGTGGTGACATGAGGGCTGGTGGCAAGCCCAACATAATAACTGCTGCCCATCGAAACGGTTTTTTGGGTGGTAAGCAGCCAGTTTTCACCATCAAAAGAATAATAACCGCTGAAGAGATCCCCTTCTCTTTGTAATTTTAACCATACGGGACCCGTACCAATGTTCTTCCCCCAATAATAGGAGCGATTATTAGCGATAGGCCGCCATTGGAATGCAACATGTTCATGGGCTGAGTAATCCAATGCGACATTAACCGCATCGTCCGTGAGTGTGTCACGAAACATAATGGCTGCTTTTGCCCATGAGTGGGTATTTTCAATGCTGTGAACTTTAGTGATTATCGTGGCATTGCCAGTGATGTTTTTATATAGAAAATAAAAATCATCTTGGCTATTCCATATATCATTACCTGAACCCTGAATGGTGATCACTTGCTCGGCATTAATAGAGTGAGATCCTGGATAATTAGCCTGTCCAATATCAACCGCTTCCCATTGTTCCACATCAGTTGCTGTTGTTTGTATACTGGCGTATGCATTTTCTTGCCAAGAAAGTAATAAAATAGAAATAAATATGAGTAATTTAAACGATGAAGGATAAGAAAATGTTTTTGTAAAAACCCATTTAACCGACATAACAGACTCCTTGTTATTTAAATTGGGAATAACGTTTTTATCAATTCGATTTATTTTATAAAGGTTAGGTAATATAAATCCAGTTGTCTAAAAAGTAACGAAACCTCCCACAAGCACCTTAAGTTTTGCTTTTGCATTAAGTTGTTGTTTATTAGTGGTTTTAGTTTTTTTTGGTAAAGTTTTTTTTCGATTGTATAAAATGAATATTTCAGTAGGCTATTAATATTTTTTAGTATTTCAATAAAAATACAAGTGTCTAATAATATTTATTATGATGTTAATAACAAAATAGTCATAAAACATTTAAATATTAGTTTTTAATTATTTTTTATGATTATTTTTATTGAGAAGGTATTAATTAATACGGATAAATAAGCATTGTTTCGTAGGAGATTTTACATGCCACTTTTATGACATAATTCATCTTAATAAAATCATGATGAGTCCTCTTTAATGCTATTTATTTTTGGTTTTATAGTGGTATTGAATAATGATTAATAGACACGAAATTAAAATAAAATATTCGAATATTATTTTCATTCACAGACTGTTTTTTAAACCATAAATAAATAAATAAATAAATTGAGAGAGCCAAATGAAAAAGAATATCATCACCTTGTTTTTAGCGGGCGTCGTCAATTTGTCTCAAGTCTCTATGAGCGCTGCAGAAGGAGTACAGACTGAACAGATGACACAAACTAACGCAGGTCAAGATGGCACATGGATAGGATTAGGCTCGGGGGTATTAGTTGGTGCCGTGGTTGGAGGACCTTTGGGTGCCTTGGTGGGAGCGTTTACAGGTGGACTTATTGGTAAGTCAGTGGATCAGGGAACTGAATTAGAAGCAAATCAAGTCAGACGGGATCAGGAGCAGGGAGAGTTACAGAGATTAACCCAATTACAAACGACATTTTTGGCTAAAGAAGCAGAGTATGAAAGAGTCAATGAGATATTAACAGCGTTATCATTTGGGCTTAATATTCAGTTTCGAACGGGATCATCTGAAATAGAGGATCATTTTAAAGAGCAGTTACAGCATGTTGCTTATGTGATGTCTTTAACACCTCAATTAATTATCACATTAACGGGTTATGCCGACCGCCGAGGAAATAATGATTTCAATCAAGCTTTGTCAGAACAAAGAGTGGCTGAAGTCATGCAGTACTTGAAACGGGAAGGTGTTGATGAAAATCGATTAGTCGCTAGCGCTTTTGGTGCACGTTTTCCTTTAACGGCTGAGCAATCGATGGAAAATAACTTTTTTGATAGAAGGGTCACATTGAGTCTACAGTCAGAACCTACCCAAGTGTTATCAGATTAAGGGGGGATTATTCCACTTAAGTTGAGTTATGAAGAGAGAGTTATTGATACCTGAAGTCGGGATGCACTAACTCTCTTTTATGATTATGCCTCTACCATTGTTTGGTTATAAAATGGTATTCCACAAAGTCGCTGCGATAATCGCACCGATCAGAGGGCCGATAATAGGCACCCAAGCATAATGCCATTGAGATGTGCCTTTATTGGCAATAGGCAATATTGTATGAGCAATGCGAGGGCCTAAATCTCTTGCTGGATTAATGGCATAGCCCGTAGGGCCACCTAAAGATAAGCCTATTCCCCAAACAAGCATTGCCACAAGATAGGGGATGGCGGCGGCGGCAATATCCCCAGATGAAACAATGGCGCCAATGCCAAAAATAAGGGCGATAGTGCCAATGATTTCAGTGAGTAGATTACTCGGGGAATGAGCAATAGCGGGTGATGTACAAAAAACAGCAAGTTTAGCGTCTTTGTCTTCAGTTTCTTTCCAATGAGGCAAATAGGTTAACCAGACTAAGCTGGCACCGACAAAACATCCTGCAATTTGAGCAAGGCTGGCAGTGATGACGTAATAGAGTGAGTCATAAACACCAAGAAAGTATTTTGCTAAGGTGACAGCAGGGTTAATATCTGCTTGTGGAGAGCCACTGGAGCTTGCCACAAATACCCCTATCATGACGGCAAAAGCCCAGCCGGCCGTGATAGTGATCCAGCCACCATTATTGCCTTTCGATTTTGATAGGACAACATTGGCAACCACACCGCCGCCAAATAAGATTAAAAATAGACTCCCTAAAAACTCACCGAGTAAATATTCCACAACTATTATCTCCTTTATAATTGGTATTTTTTGCCTTTATTGCTGATAGCAATAAAGGCAAGTAAGGGTTACTTAGAGCGTATTCGAGATACGGCATCTATCCAGCCATCGTAAAGCTCATCTTGAAGTTTTTTATCCATTGTAGGTTTAAAACTTTGCTCGCAATGCCAGAGCTGACTGATTTGTTCAAGAGATTTGAAAGTACCGATGTAGAGTCCCGCAAGGTAAGCCGCTCCAAGTGCTGTGGTTTCTTGAACGACAGGGCGATCAACCGTTGCACCTAAAATATCGGCAAGAAACTGGACGACCCAATTATTGGCGACCATTCCACCATCAACGCGTAATGTATCAGGACGCACAGCGCCATCGCTTTCCATTGCCCGTTTAAGATCTTTGGTTTGATAACAGACGGATTGTAGGCCAGCACTGACGATTTCGCCTATACCTGTATCTCGAGTGATCCCTAAAATGGCTCCCCTTGCTTGAGGATCCCAGTAAGGGGCGCCTAATCCGGTAAAAGCAGGGACCATATAAACACCATGATTAAGGGGGGTTTGTTCAGCAAGTGATTCCGTTTCATGAGCATGTTTAATTAATTGAATGCCATCTCTTAGCCATTGAACGGCAGCGCCCGCAACAAAAATACTGCCTTCAATAGCATAAGTGACCTTGCCATTAAGGCGATAACCGACAGTGGTTAATAGTCGGTTTTCTGAGCGCAAGGCTTCTTCACCTGTATTGAGCATCATGAAACAGCCTGTGCCATAGGTACTTTTCACCATGCCTTTTTCAAAACAGGCTTGCCCAATAAGTGCGGCATGTTGATCGCCAGCCATTGCAGCAATGAGTATTTCTTCGCCAAAAATGTCTTTATTTGTTTTACCGAAATTGGCACTGCAATCTTTCACTTCGGGTAATAATTGAGCGGGCACCTCAAGTCTATCCATCAATTCTTGATCCCAAGCTTGATCATGGATATTAAAGAGTAACGTGCGTGATGCGTTGGTTGCATCCGTCATATGACTTTGACCTGCTGTTAAACGCCAAAGTAAGAAGGTATCGACGGTGCCAAAGGCAAGCTCACCTTTTTCTGCTCGGCTTCTGGCGCCAGCAACATTATCTAAAATCCATTTTATTTTTGTCCCTGAAAAATAAGGGTCGACTAACAGCCCTGTTTTGTTCATAACGATGTCTTCAAAGCCATTTTGGATAAGCTCTTGGCAATAATCTGCAGTACGACGATCTTGCCAGACAATGGCGTTATAAATAGGTTTACCTGTTTGTTTATCCCAAATAATGGTGGTTTCTCTTTGATTGGTGATCCCAATGGCAGAGATATCGGTCGCATTTAATCCTTTATTGGCTAATGCTTGATGGCAAGTGGAGAGCGTTGTGCTCCAGATTTCTTCGGGATCATGTTCAACCCAGCCATTATTAGGATAAATTTGTTTGAATTCTTTTTGTGCAGAGCTAATGACGAGCCCTTTTTCATTAAAAATAATGGCGCGAGAGCTGGTGGTACCTTGATCGATGGTAAGGATGTAGGTTGACATTAGGGCCTCTTGTTTTTATTTAATATATCTATTGTTTTAACGTTAAGCTGTCAATAAAGTGATGCAATCGGTTAGGCGTGTTCGATACTAAACATAAAAAACGCAAAATAAAAGAATAATAATGAACAAAAATGTTGTTTATTTTTCGTTTAGCTATTTTTATATACGGTTATAGAGATTTACCTGATAATATCAAAGTCATTAAAATGTAACAAGCTGTATACATTGGTTAAGTACTTAGTGGTTTAATAAAGATGAAAGTGAGTTATTGCGTTTGGGTTTGCTGTTTGTCAATGGCAGGGTAATATTGATTTTGTGTGATTGAGCGTGATCATACTGGATATGACGCTTCTGATTTATATATTAAATCAATAAAGTAACTTAGGTATACTCATATTTATCCACCATGGTCACTGACTTTTCATTGGGAGAATGGTTATGTGATAGTGGTGCTTTCATTTTGCTATCTTCGTTTTACTCCACTCAGGACATTTAAAGTGCTTTAGGGATATGTTAGCATTCGATGTTTATATCAATGCAGAGCTGTGATTTATGGGTAGTGGGGGAAGAATAAAGCAATGAGTCAGAAGCTACGTCAAATTAAAATCATCGAGCTGGTTAAGGCGAAAGGCTTTATTACCATTGAGGATTTAGTTGCTCATTTTGAAGTCACACCACAGACGATTAGACGAGATTTAAATCAACTGGCAGAGCAGAAACTGATCCGTCGCCATCATGGAGGGGCGGGTTCTGAATCCAGTACAGAAAATACCGCTTATAGCACCAGAAAGATATTACAATTATCTGAAAAACAAAGGATTGCGGAGGCATTAGTACAGCAAATTCCTGATAATGCTTCTTTATTTATTAATATTGGTACGACCACGGAAATGATTGCAAAAGCGTTGCTTAATCATAAAGGCTTACAGATTGTGACGAATAATATTAACGTTGCTTCTATATTACGAGTCAAAGAAGATTTTAATGTGATTATCGCTGGTGGCATAGTGAGAAGCCGTGATGGTGGGGTGATTGGTGAAGCCACACAAGATATCATTGATCAGTTTAAGATGGATTTTGGCATTATAGGGATAAGTGGTATTGATAATGATGGCTCATTACTGGATTTTGATTATCAAGAAGTGCGTATTGCTCAAGCCATTATTAAAAATTCGCGTACTGTTTTTTTGGCTGCTGATCACTCAAAATTTGGCCGCAATGCGATGGTACGATTAGGTAATATTGATCAAGCGAATGCCTTATTTACTGATCAAGAGCCGCCTAGAGCCATCCAGACTTTATTAAATCAACATGATATACGCTTGGTGATAGCACCAGAGTAGCCTTGCCTTCAAATGAAGGCTGGAGCATTTTTATTGGATTATTATATCTTGAATAGGTTTGTTGGTAATTGCCCCTTTATTACCACCTATCGCTTGCAGCGTGCTGTTGTGTAGATACTTCTGTAGCACGCTGTGAACTCATCCCTGAGCGCTCTGCGACTTCATCCATGAAGTCGAAGGCTACAGCCGCATCTATACCAATAATTAGAAGCAAAGAATAAAAGCAGTGTGTTTCTTCGAACTTGTTTTACTTGTATTGCTATTTGATTGTTCTGTATTGAATATGAGTGGTGTTATAACATCTTCACCTTTGAAGTTGTCGTTTTCGAGTTCACTGCTTCGAGGAAAAGACAAGCTAAAGTTGGCTCTTTGTATTTGTGCTAATTTATAACTAACATCATGTTGAATAAATACTGGGAGGCGGCTGTTTATGCTGCTTTTGGAAAACCGAATTAATATGGTTTTTCTCATTGGATTAATGCTAATGGGCATATTAATACAGGGCTGTGCACCGTATTTGGAAAAGAGTGTAAAGGGGCCGGGAGGAGTCTACTCTGCTTGCAATCATCATTTGAATGTACAGCTTCCCATTAAGTGGATAGCCTTTGATCCTATTTTATGTGCAAGACTGGCCCAATCTAAACAGAAAATGAAACTGACAAAAAACCAAGTTAATCATTTTGTCGGTTTTTTATGGAGTGTAAAAACCCCCACGCCGGCATTGTTAGCATTGACCAATATGTTACCTAAAACCACGCTAGAATTATTACGTAGCGTTGAATCAAGAGGTGTATCTTTAAGTGATGCTGAAAAAATGGCCAAGTATCTAGCTGATGTACCCAGTACATACTCAATTCATAATATCGCTTATTTTGATGAAAATACCGCTCATATTATCGGTCGACAATGGCATGAGATTGATTATGGGGGCGAAGGAATGACGTGGCAACAGCAGCAGAAAGAATATGCGCCATATGATATTACTGATTTTAAGAGTGTGGCGAATTTGGAAAAATTTTTTCCCGTCGAATCTAAGTTGCCTTATTTTAAAGAAGCGTATCAGTAAAGGATATACTATGTGAACTTGGCCTTTTTAGCTTATTTTTTAATGAATGGAATGGCTTTGCTCAATTAAGCTACCTACATTCTATTTGATCCTGTTTAGGTTCAAAATCGTCATCAGATGGTTAGGTTTTGGTCCTGCTAATAACTTTTATATCGCCCAATGATATTTTTCATATTGATCACCTGCGGTGAGGCTAAAGTCGTGAGCTCCCACTCACACAGGGATTAGGAGGACTGCTCGTCCTTATCCTCCTAATAACCTCCATAACGCGCAACGGAGCAATGCACTTCAATTTTCGATGAACAAAAATAACTATCGCCTCATATTCGCCATCCGTGGCTCAACTAAGGCTATTTTCGACATCGTGTCTCAATCACGATATTTTTTATCGAAACGTTAAAGTTACTCCGATGGGGACTTAAAAGAAAAAAACGGTGGGTTTCTTCGATTTAGGTTTATTCAAATAAACAGTGAATATTATTTACAATCAAAATTGTGAACTAGCGCAAGTAATTTAGTACAAATGATGGATATGTAAATTAGTCAGTTATTGATAGCATCATGATATATCATCGAATAGCGATAAATATATATAATACAGTGTATTAGGTGTGAGTCTATTTTGATGGAGAGTACTGGTACGCTTGTTCAGTAAGGTGTAGTAATCGAGCATGCGCACTCTACAAAGGTTAGTCTTCAACACAAAAAAGGTTAAGGTGATACATAAAGGGGAAACGCTGGTTGAGATCACCACTAAGAGCTGTCTGCCTTACTGACCAAGCAAGCCATCTTATGGTATCAAAGCCTGATAGACTCTGAGGTTGAATAAGATAACAGCCGCATATGATAACATGTGTAAGAGGTGGGCCTTCTTTTGAGATAAGAGCGCCCCATCTTCACTAAAAACGACCATAAGCCCAATTGGCATACACTGGGGCAGTTTGCCCCACTTTTAAGTACACCAGTGATATCATCATAATAACAAAACGGTACTCTGTCACAGTTTACAAAAGCAAATAAAATAAGCAGTTGGTTTTATGGTTGATTTATGGGATTATTTAGCTTAAACAAATAGATAGAATAGCTGGCATGGGATCACTTCTAGGTAAAATTATTGTTTTAATTCCTTTCTTTTCTATTTTTGCTGGAAGAAATACTTATGCATTGGCTTCGATGATAGGTCAGGGCTGGCAAGTGTCGCAGACGGATTGGGTCACTTTTAGTGATGCGTTAGCGGCTGCACCAGAAATTACCAGAGTTAAGATTCAGACATTTGCTGAAAAGGAATGGTTTCTTTCAAGTGGTAATGATGCTTTATTTTGGAGGTGTGTAGCTAATGCAACTAAGTAAAATAACATTATTTTTTATTGGTATAGTGTTTTCTTTAGGCTGCTATGCAGAACAAAATGACCCGAAGAATTTAGTTTTTGCCTTAGCAAAATGGCGTTGTTGACTAAATCAGGGAACCTATCGTAAATCTTGCGATCAGATCATTATCACTGATTTAAAAAGGCTCCACCGATGGGCAAGGCTAAGAATAAAATCACCAATTG
>NZ_JAKIKS010000069.1 GCF_023284005.1 Shewanella surugensis | reverse complement strand
GGTTAGCGAAATAAGATGGCGCCGACGAATGCAAAGATTGCGGCGCAGTATCAGCGACAACCTTGAACGCGGTATAAAAGTTCCCGCTTCACGATACTCAGGAAGATGTCAACATATTCTCAAATATGAACAAGGTTTATGGGTTTTTCTCAATCACCTAGGTACGCCGTTGACTAATAACGAAGCCGAGCGTTGCTTGCGTGGGAGCGTGATCATGCGCAAGATCTGCTATGGCACAAGTTCAGATAGAGGTGAGAAATTTCGCTCTCGGCTGCTATCTGTCGTTGAAACGTGCAAGAAGCGACAGTTATCCCCGATAAGAGTGATCAGCACTATCATTGCGGCCGAGGTTGATAAAAAGGACTACCCAGACGTATTTGGGCTCATGCCAGCTTAGTCAATCCCCCTCTGGTGAATACTGACACCAAAAGAACCGTTTTTAAAGTGATTGTATGACCATTGCTCTGCGTTGAAAATAGACATTCTTAATCTGCAGGTGGATTGAGTTATCTGCTTTGATCATCGATTATTAATAAAGTTCATTGTGCTTCAGATTTGTGTAGAAGAGTCAGGGCCAGAGCCAAGCGATACCACATACATTTGATAGCAATGGTAATATTATAGAAGATAAACCAATGACACAAAATGCACCAACGATGAAACAGTGATAACTATTGTTACTTAAAGTAAGTCTATCATGACAACAATCATCGGCTATAGACTAAAAAAATTCCCCTTGTTTACATAAGGAGGATTAAATAAAAATGGCAGGTTTGTTGAGATCATCCAAATTTACAACCAAAACCTATCTATAGGTGGCAACTCATCCCCTAAATCAATAGCCTTTAAGTTCTCAGTAAAAAACTCCTCATATTTTGACAAATTAGCCAAACAAAACCTTTCTAAATCATTTTCCTTTAATCGTGGCGAATAAACCAAGTTTGGATAGGTTTTATTTTCGGCAAACTAAATACAGACATGCATGACCCAAAAGTCGTGGCGCTCTCTTACGTCGACGACATCAATATGAGCGCGTCGAAAATCTGAACTGCGCCAGACTCGGTTAACCCCGTCCCCACTGGGACGGTTAAATTGGGTTAACTCTGATTCAATAAATTCTGTTCCGTTCTCATCAAAACTTGCAATGATCTCTTGTTTTAATTGTAATAACGGATCAAAAATTTTATTCATAATTCTTTTCCAAGTTGTTCAAATAGCTCAATGGCATAACGAAAGCATATATTCGCTTCAGGGGCCATATTGTCGTTAAACAATCCTCGTAAGGCAGTTTGTAGATTTTCTTTGTTGGTAAATTTGTACATTTCGCCAGAGCCGGGGGCTTTTTTGGCAATAAAGGCTCCGCCATACATATCACCGAAATGACGCACATATAAATGGGCTAGAAGATGTTCATATTGCTTGGTTTCTTGTAATTTATTGATATGTGCAATGTAGTGGTGACTGACAGGGTAAAGGACTGCAATATTATGTGGTAAATTGTTTATTTTGATGAGTTCGTCCATATCTTGTTGTATTTTTGGGGCGCGAAACACATCCCATAGTGTTGCTGGAAAATTAAGTGATTTAAGGTTGTTCTCGAGTGAACGATACATGTATTCTTGATTATATAAATACTTATAATATAGCGGTGTGGGAACCTTCCCTTTAATTAAGCTAACTGCAAACGCTTTATGTTCAGCAGTTCTATGATTCAGTTTTGTCAGTGATTGTAAGCTCATTTTATCTCATTTATGTTGCTGTAAATATGACTATCTTGAGCGATGTCATTAACTCTTTTACTAGAGTGCATTCGAATAAGTTTAGTTCAAAGATGTTATTGTTTGTTTTTTTGATTGTCGTTTATTTTAGTTCATTAGCTTTAGCACTATTGTTTAACATATAAAATGGAATTGACTATGTTTAATAAAATGTTACCACATTCCTGCTGCTCTTTATCAGTCATTTAAGTTTTACAGACAACACCAGTCTGATTTCGCAGAAAATTGATCATCATCTTAAGCAATATGTCGAAGATGAAGATTTTCAAGGCGTAGTACTTGTCGCGAAAGAGGGGAGTATTATTTTTAAATCGGCGTATGGTGATGCGGATCTGAGTAACCATACGCCAAATACCACAGACAAAAAATTTTTGATAGGGTCACTGACTAGGGGGTTGACGGTTGGGATGTCGGTACCATTGAATTATCATTACGCAATGATTTTTAAATCTAAATCAATACATACATATGATGATTCCCTGTACACGACAAAACGAAGAATAATTACCAAACAGAATTAAAGTAACTTGTTGATACATATGCTTAATTTGTTTATAGTGTTTTCGCTAAAAAACATTATAAAATGAAATTATTAAATCTATCAGCAAGTTGTCATCTATTTTAAATACTTCTTTATCTTGGAACAAGCCTAGGATCACCTTATTATCTCATTTCTTGATGTCACTGTTTGCTGTAAGGACGGTCAACCTAAAACAAATTGCCAATGCAATGAGGGATACTGCAAAACCTGAATCAAATTATCGTAGACTCCAACGTTTTTTTCATCATACAACTTTTTCTACGATGAATTAGCAAGATTTATTGTGGGACTCTTTTTCAATGAAAAAGCCCATTGGTACTTAACCATGGATAGAACAAACTGGAAATATGGCAATTTAAACATCAATATACTGATGCTTGGTATATGTTACAAAGGAAGAGTTATCTCTGTGTGCTGGTCAATGCTCAATAAAAAAGGGAATTCAAATACTGCGGAGCGCATTGAGCTTGTCAGTCGATTCATGAGTATTTTTGGTAAAGAGCGGATCAAAGGTTGACTTGCAGACAGATAGTTTATTGGTGGCGATTGGTTCGGTTGGCTTAACGAGGAAGAGCTTCCTTTTATTATCAGGCTCAAGAAGAATGAAATCACGACCAATAGCCGAGGATTAGAAGTTGATATTCATGGGTTATTTTTTCATTTAAAAGCAGGCCAAACACAATCCTTAGCAGGGCCCGCATCCTCTGGAATAAAAAGGTTTTTAAAGGATTTATCGTCTCTAATAGCCCTACCACTTGCTGATGGATTGGCCATGTTGCTTGCTCTCTTCCTGATGATGAAAATGACACCTGAGAAAGTGATTAATTATCAAGAATTGACGACGAAAAGGGAGACCCAGCGGCTAGAAGCGATAAAGCATCTTGTGTGATCCTTTGACTAAAAGCATTATTTTTGGGGTGGTCTGGTGAGCATCCCAATAAAAACCGCTGAAAATCAGCCCAAGCGAAAGTAAATAACCCTCGCCATTCACGTTCAAGTTGTTCAACATCAAGCTGGGGATGATGCTCATTAACAGCCTGCTTTAACTCGGTGAAATAATGTTCTAACAAGGAAAGGTAGTGCATTTCACATTCATTTCCCGTCAGGCAACTGCCTAGAAAACATACCACATCTTTCATACCACAACCTGCGCCCACATATTGAAAATCAACAGCAGCGACCTGATCATTTTTGGAAAAACAAAAATTAGCCACTTTAGCATCACCGTGAAGCAAGGTTTGAAATTGACCTGTATTGAGGAGAGCATCAATTTGGCTGGCTGCTTGCTTAAGAGGGGAGTCGAACATGTTCTCAAATTCCTCTTGTCGCGTCGATAAGTGCCGATTTGCCATAAATCGAGCATCCAACCTTTCTGAGGTTGATACTGTAAAAATTGTCCATGGAAATAGGCTAACCAGGTTAAACAAGCGCGGGCCTGATGAAGACTGACATGATGATAACGTAAATGAAAACCTTGCTCATCGAGATCGCTCATTAAGATCGTTTTTTGCTCTGTTTCATCTCCAAAGGCTATATTATCAGCGTGAATACTGGATTGCTCTATTGACGCCTGATTAGTAAATACGCCATAATATTCTGGCAGAGTCGCTTTTGGGCTGCATAAGTGTGCCCAATGCGAATACCAATGTACTTCCACTTGATAGGAGGTTATCTTACGTTGGTAAGAGGTTTGGCTATTCCAACCTCGAGGGTGTTTTGCGCGTAATTGAGGCATAATCAATTTCACAATCACCGAGTGAGGTTGCTTTGCCTCCGTTTTATTAGCAGAATAATCTAAGCCATAACGGCTAATTTCACCATAACCACTCCATAAAGACTGTATCACCGTGACTTTACGTACCCCAGATGCATTGAACTGGCTTAATAATATTGATTCGATATCCATTAGCAATGTGAATAGACTTAACAATAAAAACATTTTAACAGAAATAAGTGAAAGAAAAAGGCTCAAAATGAGCCTTCATAGGATATCAAATATGCACTTTATTATCCTAGGGCTTAAAGCTAATGAAACCAAAACGTGATGTTGTTTGATTTCCATTACTGTCATAACATTCAACTAAAAGCTTCCCTGATGCACTGTTAGAGTTGCAATATCGTTGATCCCCTGCAGGTGTTATCACTGTAGCATAACTCATATAGTAATAACTTTCCCCAGTGATAGTGATCTCATAACGCTTGTCAGTCGCATTATAACTCGATGACCAATTAGCACTGCCTGCATATTTACTGCCACCCAATAATACCGTACCGTAAGCAACAGGACCTACACTAGACATACCATATTGCTCATGATCCTGAGCATCTTTAGTCAATTGATGACTATCTGTCATTGTATCGCGTTCATTTGCCTGAGCATTTGAAAACAATAAAAAAGCCAATAATAGGCTGCTTAGGTTGAAATATTGCATAACATCTCTCCTTGAACGTGGTTTATAAGCAGAACGAGCAAACAACATAAACCATCACTTGTATAGAAGATAGAAGCAATGTTAAATTAATAAACGGCTTCCCATACAACTCGAGAGTGCATGGGAATAAAGAGATTTGATAATAACGACAATATTAATCCCAACGATTAAAAATTAAATGCATGCTATGATCTTCTCCGGTAACAAACACAAAATAACCGGCATTGGTATTGGGTAAAGAGCAATATTGTGTTCCAGAAGAGAGTATTGAACATTGCATATTGGCTGCTGACTCTGCAGTTGTTTGGTAATAGCAATAATCATTACGGTTCGCAATTTCTTTAACCGTATCACGGGTTGTTCTGGCTAACACATAACGAAAATCACCAAAATAACGGTAGCTACTGGCATCCACTAGATACGCTTGTGAGTCCATTCCGCCTTGAAGCAAACCGTCATAGCAGGAGCCGGGATTGGGCACATATAATGGTGCATTATCATTTTCACTGTGAATGGCTGGCCAAATATCATCATTATGCTTGCTCAGTATGATATTGCTGGCATCAACGTAGTCTTTAACAATCACAAAATCGCCAGTATCACTTTCCAGTGAACAAATTTCGGTTCCACCAATTTGCGCTTCACAATGAATGTCATCCAAACTGGCTTGAGTATACTGTTGGCAAATAGAGTTAGATGCAGCAAATTGACTGGTTAATTTTTCCAATGCAACAAGAGCATATTCTCTAGGATCGTTATATTCATAGTAAAAGTCAGAATAGAGATTATAAACTTGGCTATCACGGGTATTGCTTTGAGTTAACTCAGTATCACACTGGCTAAAAACAGGTACATCAATGGTATCGGCAGAGGCATTAGCCTGAAAAAACACACTAGCGACTACCGGTAAAAATGCACGTCGAATAAATAAACTATCCATAAATCCTCCCTGGATCTATCAAAAACATGTTAACCACTTTCAAATTGAAAGCGATTAAACATTAAACTCACAAAAGTAAATCAAAAATAAGTGAAATAGATACAAATTAACAACGTTAAATAGGCGGCACAGTTAAAAGGGTTTTTTAATTAAAGTCAAAATTAATCGATATAAAATCATTTTTCTGCTTAATTTGTCACATAAATGATGTTTTTTTACCAACTTAATCGATTAAGTTGGTGTGCGGCGTAACAGTATTTCACTCCGGTAATGATGTTACTAACGTATAGTCACTATACTTTCAACCTCAATTCTCACAGCTAAAATGTAACGAGATAGCGCCGATCGAGAGATTGTTGTTAATTTTTTGGATTTATTATGTTGTAACGCATTGGTTACTCATGTAGTCTTTTTAACCTGCTCAAAAACATCATATTTACTGAGCAGAATAACAATAAAAAATAATCATCCTCGTCATTCAAACAAATACTCATCATTTAGAAGCTTAAGTGATGACAGCACATCCCAATGACACTGGATTTAAAAGTATTTAAAAAAGGATTTCATGCATATGCTTAGAAAGAAAATACTCTCCATTGCTGTGGCGTTGGCAGTCCTGCCATCTGCAGCTATCGCTGCGCCACATACCTCTTTATCTGCCCCATTAGACATGGTCATCGCCGATGAGCAACGACTCATCGATATGCTCAAAAAATCAGGAAAAATTGCCCATAACGCTTCAATGACTGAAGCAGAGGTGGCACTTAAAAGTTATTTAAAATCCCGTCAACAACAAGAAAAACAAAAACGTCGCTTGCAACAAACGTCAGATAATAGCGTGTTTGATATGGAGCCCAAAGTCAGGCAACAACGTAAAAATCCTCATCGTCACCCAAGCATGGATGGCAAGTTGAGCTCAGGACGTCAATATCGTCCTGAAAACATGGTCGAAGAACGCTATGAAGGTGAAACCCGAGAAGGCCGCGTCTTGGCTATTTTAATGGAGTTTCCCGATTTTCTGCATAATAGTATCTTACCTGAAGATACTGGCATGTATTATGACGATTATAATCAAGATCATTATCGTCAAATTTTATTTGGCGATAATGGCTGGATCGCACCTAATGGTCATCATGCCAATTCATTTACCCAATTTTACCAGTCTCAATCCGGTGAGAGTTATTCATTGACGGGTGATGTCGCTGGCTGGTATATGGCCAGCCAACCCGCTGCCTATTACGGTAATAATATCGACGGGGATGCCGCAAGTTTAGTTCGTGAAGGTCTCGCTGCAGTGGGGATAGATCCGAGTGTTGATTTAAGTCAATTTGATATTGAAGACAGATATGATCTCGATGGTGATGGTGACTTATGGGAACCTGATGGCCTTGTGGATCATGTGATGGTATTCCATTCAAGTGTGGGTGAAGAAGCTGGCGGCGGACAAATAGGTGAAGATGCTATCTGGGCACATCGCTCTAATTTAAGAAATGTTTTTGCTATCGAAGGGTCCACGACTGACATCCCTTACTGGGGCGGTTTAATGGCGGCCTATGATTACACCGTTGCCCCCATTGACAGTGCTGTTGGGGTGATCAGCCATGAATATGGCCATGATCTGGGTCTACCCGATGAGTATGACACGAACTATAGCGGTAAAGGTGAGCCCGTTTCTTACTGGTCGATGATGTCATCAGGCAGTTGGGCAGGGGAGATCGGTGGCACGCAGCCCAGTGGTTTTAGTGCTTATGCCAAAGAAATGCTACAAGAAAACTTGGGCGGAAATTGGCTTAAAGGGTCAAAAATCGATATCAATGATGTTCCTCATGATGGCGTAATCGGCTTACTCGATCAGGCCGTCAGCAAAGGGACTAATTTTGATGCCATCCGTATCGATTTACCGCAAAAGCAAACCGTTATTACGACCCCAGTGAGCGGTGAATATGCTTACTTTAGTGGTGCCGATAATGATCTTCAAAATGAAATGTGGACCGCGATAGATTTAACCGATGCTACCTCTGCGGTGGTTAAGTTTAAAACCTGGTATGACATTGAAATTGACTATGACTATGCTTACCTTGTGGTTGAAACAAGTGAAGGAAAGTCCTATATAGAAGGTAACCTGACGACCAATGATGATCCTAATGACGCCAACAACGGTAATGGGATCACTGGCCAATCAGATGGTTGGATCGATGCCGAATTTGATTTAAGTGCTTTTGCTGGGCAAAATATCCAACTCGGCCTACTTTATCAAACAGATGTCGCCGCCGTGAATGCCGGTATGTATATTGATGATATTAATGTTGAAACCAACAATGAGGTGATTTTACAAGCTAACGCTGATGATAATGAAAATGAAGCTTTTGTTTTTTCAGGTTTTAATACTGACACGGGTATTCAACTTTCTGAGCATTATTATTTACTTGAATGGCGTACTCACCAAGGCATCGATAGTGGTCTAGCCCATATTAATGTCCGTGGTGAAACAATGCGTTATGAAGAAGGACTGCTTATTTGGTATGTTGATGGTCAATATCGTGATAATTGGGTGGGTATTCATCCTGGTGATGGTTTCTTAGGGGTAGTGGATATGGATCAAACACCACTATTTTGGAGTGATGGTGAAGTAGCCAATACGACTTTCCAAATCCATGATGCAGCCTTAAGCATTAATCGCCATGAGAGAATGTTCTTAGATTTAGATGAGATCACCGGCAAAACACTGCGTGATAGTCGCATTAGTGCGCAGCGTGTCTTTAAAGATCACCGCAACTATGTCAGTACTGAGATCCCTGATGCTGGCCGTAATGTGCCTCAATATGGATTGAATATTCGTTTGCTCAATCAAAGTCGTGATAAAACCGTTGCTGCAGTTTACCTTTCACGTTAATACTTTTTAGTCGGTTATCACTCTCATTATTGCGGTACTCAATGGATGGGTTAACCTGACTAACACACCCAAAGCGCTGAATTGAATTCAGCGCTTTTCATTTCCACTCTCATTTCATTCCATTGAATAAGCATAGGCACAAGCGCCCAAATATCTTGGACTTGTGCACTAGGGCTTTCTTTCCATTGAGTGCAAACAGCGGGTAACGACGTTATTGCGGTTGGGACGGTACTTGTTGGAGTAACGGGATTTAAAAAACCATGGACAGACAAGCAAATACCACACGTACTCAAAAACATCATAATCAGTACATTTAACTTGTAACGCTAAAGTCGCCCCATAATAAAATATCATTGTTATCCCTTTTTTATTTTATACTCTGACACTGAATAACCCCAAATAACGACAAAGGCTATCGGGCCGTTTAGCGATTAAGTTGCAATATGAATATCAAAAAAACCATCGGTTTCATTGAATTCGGTTCACTTCCTGAACTGGGCCTTTATCGTATGCCAATGAAAGTCGATACCGGAGCCAGTACCTCTGCACTTGACGTGAAAAATATTGAATGCCAATCCATCAAAGGAATAGCACATGTCAGTTTTATATTAGCCCAAAACGTTATCAACTCGATAATCAGTTAGCCCTTAGTGTCCCTATTTATGATATCCGCAAGGTAAAATCGTCCAATGGCCAAGTACAAACGCGATACGTCATTCAAACGACATTATTACTTGCAGGAACGCAACAACGCATAGAAGTCACCCTAACCGATCGACGGACAATGCAATATCCGATATTATTGGGCAGGGAAGGGATGGGTGAACATTTTCTAGTGGATCCCAGTCAAAGCAATAGACAATCTCATAGCATTAGCATATTTCATTTTATGAGTGTTAATCCAGTACGTATTTTCACCCCCATTAACCCCTGTTTTCAGCTAACATAACTTCCATTAAATTCACTTCCCATAAAAACACGCTTTCAAATAGATAACTTACGTTTAAATATTATTGCCGACTTGTTTACTGCTAAGCTCCATTCATGTTTAAACGTTTACCTCTAAGGGGCTAATCCTCTAGACACTAAAGGCATTCTACGTTTTTTTGGTTTTAATAGAGGCGTTAACGACTCACCCTCAACCTATGCTATCAACGCATTGAGTCATCTATGCGTCCTCTTTTATCCACTTGGTTAACACCATCGATCAAGTGGATTTTTTTTCTATCTATTATCTTACTCTTTACTCCTTTTGCATAACGTCATCACACAATATGGCTCTCATAGAGTCTCTATGAGACTTAGGTATTTCAGGTGTTAACCTGATGGTACAAACTCAGATATTCAGGCCTAATACACGTCCTTACTTTGAGTGCAGTAGTTTGTTCAGTGCCTCTTTTTACGCTCAGTCGTTTTCATCACCGACTGAGCGTTTTTTTATGTTTATTTCAAGATGATTATTCCCAATAAGCCTTTGATTGTATTTTAGATCTACATCGGATAGTGGAGGGCGTTATATTAAGCTTTAATACGTTCCCTTAAACACACTGAACACTTCAATAGGATTAATGTGAGTCTTTCATTTACGCCTTCAATCAATTCGCTATGTATGCAAACTAGACGGGGTCTCAATGGAGGCCGCCTCGAGGATTTAACCACAGTCATTAAAAGTGTCAGTGATGCAATCCAAACCGTCAGAAATGAAGGGCATACTAATGCTGTCGAACGTCCTGAAGACTGCAAGATTTTTATTATCAGATGACAGCATAAACGGACTCTGTATTGATCTTATACCTCTTTGAAACACTTTATTTAACATAATATATATTGTGCGCACTCTTAAATAGGTTAATTGTAGATCCAATATAGTAATGTCACATTTCCCCAATTTAGAGATGTCACATTCTGCTATGCTGAGTAGACATAATCCAGCATATTAGATTGGTGTCATGTTAATTACGATGAGTGAAAACGAACTACACCGCATTGGTGTCATTAAGGAAGTCTGCAATAAACAATTAACCCAAATGGCCGCCGCTTCTAATTTAGGGCTTACTCGCCGGCACATACAAAGACTGGTGAATCAATTTCGTCAAGATGGTGATGTTGGCCTAGTATCTAAACGCCGAGGAGTACCCAGTAATCGCCGCTTCTTACCAGAATTTCGAGAGAGAGTCTTAACGCTAGTTAAGCAAAAATACGCGGACTTTAAACCGACCTTTGCCTGTGAAAAGTTAGCTGAGTTACATGGTATCAAACTGTCCAGTGAAACCTTAAGGCAATGGTTGATTACTGAGGGTTTATGGCGGGTGCGTAAGCGTAAACAGAAAAAAATCTATCAACCCCGTTATCGACGTGAATGTTATGGTGATCTTGTTCAAATTGATGGTTCTCACCATGATTGGTTTGAAGGCCGTTCGGCTAAATGTTGTTTGTTAGTATTCATCGATGATGCAACAAGTAGTCTGATGTCATTACGTTTTTGTGAGTCTGAGAGCAGCTATGATTACATGAATATTACCCGTGAATACATTGATAACTACGGAAAACCCACCGCTTTTTATAGCGATAAACATTCAGTATTCAAGGTCAATTCACCCAGCCGTAAAAGCAGTAAGCAAATGACCCAATACGGGCGGATTTTGTATGAGCTCAATATTGAATTGATTTGTGCCAACAGCTCACAAGCTAAGGGACGAGTCGAGCGAGCCAATAGAACACTCCAAGACCGCCTGATAAAAGAAATGCGCCTCGCAGGGATTAATACCATCGAAGAGGCCAATGCGTGGCTTCCTGAATTTATGGCTGATTTTAATCGTCGCTTTGCCTGCTCAGCTTATTCTTCACAAGATGCTCATCGACTCGTACAGAATCCGCTATTGAATTAGATGATATGTTTACCAGACAAACTAGCCGTAAAGTCTCAAATTCATTAACACTACAATACGACAAAATCATTTACCTTCTTGATCCAACAGAGAAAGCCAAGCGGCTAGTCAACAAAGCCGTCATGATTTATGACTACCCTGGCTATTTATTATGTTACTCATCATGACATGCCGTTACCAGAAAAAATAAAGCCTCCTATTGAAAATGAAGATTTCAGTTCAAATGAAAGAGAAATGGACAGCCAGAGGCACAACTGGAAGTTCAAAGACATCGTTAACCAACTAAAAGATAATAAGTTTTTCGATATTTCCGATGCGGAAACGGCTAAGGATATCTTTAATGCTTACAGGAATCCACTGGTTCATGGATTACCCTCAAGATTGGTTGATAAAGATAAAATGCGTGACTTTCTTTTTTGGAATAGTCCTATTAAGCTATTTGAGATTGAAAAGTTTATAGAGTCTAATTGGTTAATCGAAATTAGTAAAATAGCAGATATATTGGTAAATAATCAAATTAAACAGACTTAAAAGTTAATGCCGATAATGATACTTATCGGCATCAACACATGATTTTTATACTATAAATGACAACCTTTTAGTCAATCCCATCAAGATGATTAAGCGGTTTATTCGCGGCACTTTGATGACGTTCTGTCTGCGAAGTATGCAAATACTGAGAGGTGGTATCAATACTTTCATGGCCTGCATCGGCTTGAACATGAGACAGTGGCCGGTGATTTAAATTAATATCATGGGTTATTCCTGTGTGTCGAATATTGTGCACGGTTAAATGGCGCATATCCGCGGCATCTTCAGTAAACCCTTCATTCTCAGCATTATCCGCAGCCAATGTAATAATATCTTGTACTTCATCACGCAAATGGCGGATCCCTAAATTGGCATTTAATATTCCACTTTCACGCCCCCTCCCCGCCGCTTTATGCCGAATAAACAGCGGGTGTTTGTCCCTAGCCTGTGGGTAATCGTTTAAGCCTAAATAGCGACGATAGTTTTTTAATGCATCCAATAATGCATTCGATATTGCCACATTTCGGCGCTTACCGCCCTTACTTTGTGGAATATGAAAACTCCAAATCCCTGTCTGTCTGTCTTGTTGAAATTGGCTCATTATCGGTGAATACCCCGCTCTTGCTGACACTTCAGAGATCCGTAAATAACAAGAATAAATCAGTTTAATCAAAAATAAGCTTCTTTGGTGCATCTCTGGCTTTTCAAGTGCTAATGCTTCTACAGTAGAAATAACATATGACCATTGTAATTCAGTAAAAGCGAGGTGTGAGACCTCCTCTGGATCTTGTTGGTATTTTCTCTTTGACGAAAATCGGCTTTTATTTAACCAAGCTTGTGCGGGGTTATGTTCACAGTAATCTTCACTCATTAAATAACCATAAAAGGAAGATAAAATAGCCAACTTTGTTTTTAAAGTATTTTCACTTAGTTGATAAGGTTGAATTTCCCCTGATTTTTTTTTGCCTAAAAAAGGCCGCCATTGGGGATTCGGGACACGAGTCCCCTCCCCGTTTCTATCGGCTTCATTACCGAGATTAACTTTAAATTGGGCCACATTAAAATAGGCAATCAGTGCCTGTGGTGGATGTTGGCAATATTCAACATAGTAATTAATCTCTTTGCGGCCAATAGAAATAGGAGATTGTTTGATCACATCAAAGCACCAATGAAAATAAGTCGTTAACTCACTTCTGTAAGCTTTGTAATTATTCTCATTATACTTTTGTTCATATAACCAATCACTGGCATGCTCGATCAAAATTCCCGCATCTTCTACATGATGTAATGACACCTGAGTAATATGTTGATTAACGATTGGATTTCCGGATAACAAGAAATCATGACTATCAAAAAAGGGAATGACGGGGGGTAATTGCATAGGTTTTCTAGTTAGCTTTTTATTAGGAATAATGACTCCCTCTATTATAGAAGTTCAGATGGGTAAACGGTAGGTTTTTCTAAAGAAAATTAACTTTATGTATGTATAAAACAATGGGTTAAATAGATTTGCAACGGACTTTCGACTTACCCCACCTAAGCCATCAGTTATCATGCCTATCCCGACTCTTTTCAATCATGTTCAATCTTTAAATTAACATACTCCATTACCATAGGTTCATTGACCTTCATTTATTGAACGCTAATACTTAGGCATAAATGCACTTAATCATCTCACACAGACACATTGCATTAGCCATTAACTGTATAACCAAAAAGGTAACAAAACCATGACGGGTATTATTTTTATCGAGCTCATCAATATTGTGAAAGCAAACTTCGGTATCGACATTTATACCGCCATGAAACAAAAAGCAAACGATGATGGAGAGTTTGTGAAAGCAGGCAATTATTCTCACTTTCGACTCTTTCATCTTGTCGATACACTAAGCGAATTAACACGAATTTCAACACATGACTTATTGGCGTTGATTGGACAGCAACTCTTTCTTCCTTTATTCACTAGCCTACCCATTAAAATCGGCAGTATTAATAACACCATCGATTTTGTGATCCATGTTGAAACCTATATTCACCATGAGGCACAAAAAGTGTACCCTCATGCCACTATGCCCAAATTTAACTTCATCTTTATATCCACCGATAAGTTGATCATGGATTACCACTCCCCGCGTTGCATGGGCAATATTTGCTTTGGCCTTTTAAAAGGTTGTGCTCAATATTTTAATGAAAAAGTAGACATCACGATGCAACTGATGAATGAAACAGGCTCACATGTGCGATTTACGCTCAATAAAAGCTAATCATGTTTTATGGCATTTAAATTAATAAAATATGATTAATTTAATCAACAGAATAACGCATTCACATATTGGTTATTGACGTATTTTATTTTGCCAACAATACTTAGCTAAACACTTATCGATGGATATTATGATCAAGGAGATAAAATGAAAGGCCTCACATTCACTGAATTTGTTGAAGTCGTCGAACAAGTATTCGGTAAAAAAGCCTTTAAAACCTTAATAGAAAGAATAGAAAACCTGCCCATATCGACAGGTGATATTAATAATAGCATTGATTTTATTCAATATGTCGAAACCTTACCCACTGTTGAATTTATTTCAATGTCGTCCACTCAGTTCATCATCGATTACCGATCCCCTCGTTGCATGGGACATGTTTGTCTTGACCTCATCAAAGGCTGCGCCACTCATTTTAAAGAATACATTGCTGTCGACATGGTACCCGTTGATAAGTGGGGCTCACACATGCGTTTTACAATCGATAAACGGTAAATATACCGATATGGATTTAGAAAAAAAAAATCAATTACTCAACAAAAAAATAACCAGAGAGAATGCGGCACGTAAGTTTGCTGAAAAGCTATTAGAAGAAAAAAGCCTAGAGCTTTATTATGCAAATGAACAATTACAACACGCCCTCACCCATGTTCAAACCAAGCTCAAACATGACTCAACCCTACTCGCTTATAAAGCGAAAATGGACAGTAATCTCCTCAATTTTAGTCGGCTATTTTTAAAAAAATCACCAACGCCTCGACTATTACAAGAACTTGTCGATACACTTACTGATGATTCATCCTTATCGGATATGCACATTCATATCGAACTGAAAGCCGATGATATCGTCCATTTTAGCCATTCATGTATGGCAGGACGCATACAAACGTGGACGCCACCTAAAGACTTATTCTCGCAAAATACCTATTGGGATGAGACGAATAAGTTCTTCTGGGTTGCCTTAGCCAATCAGGCAGATTGTTATATGGCGGGAAGAATTACGGCATATAACAGCTGGCTAATGCCCATTCAAAAGTACCTCTCTCTAATCGGTGAAATATTAACCGCAGCTTTTATTCGTCATCTTACTTTGATTCAAGAAGTGAATGCCAGAAAGCAAGCTGAAGATTCAGAGAAAGCGAGTCAAAATTTTTTAGCTATGATAAATCATGAACTGAGAACACCGTTGAATGGATTGCTCGGCAGCGCTGAACTATTAGCCGATACTGAACTTCAAGAGGATCAGAGAAAACTGTTAACCACGCTAAATAGCTCAGGCGAATTACTGAGAAATATCATTAATGATTTACTGGATTACAGTAAAATGAGCGCCAATATGTTTGAGTTAATCGAGGGCATGTTTAATATTGAAGAAGTGGCTAATTTATTACGGGCGATATTTAATCACTCAGCACAAGAAAAAGGATTAACCTTTATCGTCAATTGCGCCGATCTTGTCCCTCGTTATCTCATTGGCGATGTCGATAGAATTAAACAAATCTGTGTCAACTTAATCGGTAACGCGATAAAATTTACCGATAAAGGCGGCATTGACATCAACTTTGATTGGCAAAAAGGTCAACTCATTTTTTCAGTAACCGATACAGGCACAGGGATAAAAGCATCTGATATAAACTTATTATTTAAACCTTTTAGCCAAATAGATTTATCCAGTAAAAAAGCCCATGAAGGAACAGGCTTAGGTCTTTCTATTTGTAAAAAGCTCTCTCAACTCATGGACGGCAATATTAACGTCACCAGCCAAATAGGAAAAGGATCGACTTTTAGCGTCACCCTGCCTTTATCTGTTTCAGACAAAGCTTCGAAAAAAACCATCCAAACAGATGAGATAAAAGCCTCTTTAGAAGGAATGAAAATCCTCGTGGTTGAAGATGTAAAGACCAATCAAATGATCATTAACTTAATGCTTAAAAAACTAAACCTTGCTCCTCAATTTGCCGATAATGGTCTTGACGCACTAGAACAACTCAAATCCCGTGATTTCGATATTATTTTAATGGATTGCCGCATGCCCATTATGGATGGATTCACTGCAACAGCAACCTTACGCCATCAAGGTTATAGTAAACCCATTATTGCCCTAACGGCAGGAACAACCTCGATAGAAAGAGAGCAATGTTTAACCGCAGGAATGGATGACATTTTATTTAAACCTTATAAATTACAAGAGATCCAGGCCACGTTATCCCAATGGTGCCAACCACACTCGCCTGTTTAACCATGACACTCTTTTAACTATCGTGATTGATTATCAGCCAAGATCGGAAAAATTATACTGCGGCTTTGACCTTGATATTCAAAGTTCACGATAACGTTCCACACCATGTAACCACTGCTGCAGTGACCATAAATCATCTTTCCTGAAAATTGTTGACCTTCGTGAGCACTTAAGCGGACAGGGATTTTTCCCATGTACATATCGCGTCCTTCGAGTCTCATCGTCACATTGTCAACCCTCTTACTCGTTGACAGGCTAAAATCAAACGCTGTTTCACTGGGTGCATCAGGGCGTGACAAATCTAAATTCACCTCGATGCCCGCAACTTCTCGCTGACAGTCATGCCCTTGAAATTGACATAAGCTAAGATCCAGCGGTAGAGAATAATCGCTCTGTCCTTGCTGCTCACACGATAGCAACAAGGAGCTGATGGCAGTAACAATAACCGCTTTTATAAAAATAATAACAAACCTAAACTGCACGTTTTTTACCCCTTAAGAAGTAACAGGTAACATTCTATTGAGTAGCTTGATCCAGATCAACTTTTAACACCCCCTAATTCCTATCTTTTTTAACATGGCTACAGTATCATGAGCGCACCTCAAGGGTTGTGTGTAAACCTTAGGTTACACTTTGGCATTATCTTAACGCTACATTAACTTTTAAGTGTTAATTTTGTCATTTTTATCGAATAGAGACTGTTTCTATTCATACAATAAATAATAAGTAATAAGCAGTGGAAGCAATATGATGAACCATTCCCAGCCTAAAGGCGCTGATTACAATTACACCGTCGTCAGACAATTCGCCCTAACCACAGTGTTATGGGGAATTGTCGGTATGTCTGTCGGTGTGTTAATCGCAGCTCAGTTAATCTGGCCTCAGCTAAACTTCGATACACCTTGGTTGACTTACAGTCGACTCCGTCCGTTACATACCAATGCCGTTATTTTTGCATTTGGTACCTCGGCTCTTTTCGCAAGCTCTTACTATATCGTACAACGCACCTGTCAAACGCGCTTGTTTGCGCCAAGATTGGCTGCCTTTACGTTTTGGGGCTGGCAAGCAATCATTATCGCCGCCGTCATTACTTTGCCATTGGGTTACACTCAAGGTAAAGAATATGCCGAGTTAGAATGGCCAATTGATATTGCGATCGCTATCGTTTGGATTTCCTACGCGACTGTCTTTTTTGGCACGATAATAAAACGGACTACCTCTCACATTTATGTGGCTAACTGGTTCTTCGGTGCGTTTATTATTACCGTAGCGGTACTGCATATTGTTAACTCTATGGCAGTGCCCCTCACTTTATGGAAATCTTATTCCTTATACAGTGGTGCGGTCGATGCCATGGTGCAATGGTGGTACGGGCATAATGCGGTGGGTTTCTTACTAACCGCTGGCTTCTTAGGGATGATGTATTACTTTGTTCCTAAACAAGCGGGACGCCCTATTTATTCTTACCGTTTATCGATTGTCCATTTTTGGGCATTGATCGCGCTGTATATCTGGGCCGGACCTCATCATCTGCATTACACCGCCCTTCCTGATTGGACTCAATCATTGGGTATGGTGATGTCACTGATTTTATTCGCACCTTCTTGGGGCGGTATGATCAACGGTATCATGACCTTGTCTGGCGCCTGGCATAAATTACGTACCGATCCTATTTTACGTTTCTTGGTGGTGTCGTTATCTTTTTATGGTATGTCGACCTTCGAAGGTCCGATGATGGCCATTAAAACAGTGAATGCACTATCGCACTACACTGATTGGACCATTGGACATGTCCATTCTGGCGCACTTGGCTGGGTGGCGATGATCACGATTGGTTCGTTATATCATCTTATTCCTGTGTTATTTAACCATGGCCGCATGTACAGCACTAGCTTAATTAATGTCCACTTCTGGTTAGCGACTATAGGCACTGTTTTATATATCGTTTCTATGTGGATCTCAGGTGTGATGCAAGGCTTAATGTGGCGGGCCGTTAACGCTGATGGTACGTTAACCTATAGCTTTGTCGAAAGTTTAGAAGCCTCATATCCTTTCTATTTCGTCCGTTTCATCGGGGGTTGCTTCTTCTTAACAGGCATGTTGATCATGGCGTATAACGTGATCCGTACTGTTAATGCCCCTCAAGATTCTTTGCCAGCCTTGGCTGAAGCCAAAGCCGTATAAGGAGATATTTGATGAAATTTAATCATGAACTCGTAGAAAAAAATATCGGTCTATTAGGCATTTTTACTGTCATTGCTATCAGTTTCGGCAGTCTCGTTGAAATTACACCGTTGTTATTTCAAAAAGACACCACTGAGCCACTCGATGGTCAAATACCTTACACTGCGCTGCAAATTGAAGGTCGCGACATTTATGTCCGTGAAGGTTGCTATAACTGTCACAGCCAAATGATCCGCCCTCTTCGAGCAGAAACAGAACGTTATGGTCACTATTCTGTTGCGGCTGAATCAGTTTGGGATCATCCCTTCCAGTGGGGTTCTAAACGAACTGGACCGGATCTGGCGCGTGTCGGTGGACGTTACAGCGATAAATGGCATGAAGTGCATTTGATCGATCCTCGTGCTGTCGTCCCTCAGTCGAATATGCCCGGTTTCCCTTGGCTTGCTGAAAATATCCTTGATGGTGAGTTAACGGGTAAGAAAATGAGCATCTTACGCAGTTTACATCCTAATGATGATATGTATACCGATGAGGAAATTGCAGACGCACAACAAGTGGTTGAAGGTAAAACAGAGTTACAAGCGCTGATTGCTTACCTCCAATCTCTTGGACATGCACTGAAATAAGGAGCAAATAATGGATTACGGTACATTGCAGGGGATTATTACTCTGATTGTCATGTTGACCTTTGTTGGCATCTTCGCTTGGGCGTACAGCTCGCGTCAAAAAGCATCATTTGATGATGCGGCTAACTTGGTTTTTTCTGATGAAGAAAGCGTTAGTGAGACGAACCAGCAAGCGATAAATGCAGGGGAGCATAAGTGATGGCTGATGTAATGACAAACTTCTGGAGTATATGGATCTGTGTACTCACTACAGTGGTCATTTTGGGTTGTATCTTTTTATTACGCGTGTGTTCGAAAAACACCACCGGCGTAAAAGAAGGTGAATCCATGGGCCATTCTTTCGATGGTATTGAAGAGCTCAATAATCCACTGCCTAAGTGGTGGAGCTATATGTTCTACATTACGATCGTTTTCGGTGTCATCTATTTAATTCTTTACCCTGGTATGGGGAATTATAAAGGGTTATTTGAATGGTCCAGTTCCAACCAAAGCATACGGACTCTTGATGAGTCAAAAGCCGCGGTGGTACAAGCACTGAAAGAAGGACGTTGGGTACAATACGATCAAGAAGTTAAGCACGCAGATGAAAAGTTTGGGCCTATCTTCCAAGCTTATGCGGATACCCCTCTTGACGAATTAGTTCTTAATAAAGAAGCTCTTAAGGTGGGTGGACGTCTCTTCTTGCAAAACTGCGCCATGTGTCATGGCTCCGATGCGCGAGGCAGTAAAGGCTTCCCTAACCTAACGGATGGTTCTTGGTTATATGGTGGTGAGTTAGCCACCATTAAAACTACGATTATGAATGGCCGCAATGGCATGATGCCTCCTAAAGGCGGTCTGCCCATTGAAGACAGTGAAATTAAAGGCTTAGCTGAATATGTCGTCAAGTTGTCAGGTCGTGAACATGACGCTGCTCTTGCCGCACAAGGTCAAGGGTCTTTTATGAAAGGCTGTTTCGCTTGTCACGGTATGGATGGCTCAGGCAATAAGTTTATGGGCGCGCCTAACTTAACGGACAACGCTTGGTTATACGGTGGCAGTCGCGGCGCGATTGAACAAACCATCAAAAACGGCCGTATGGGTGTGATGCCTGCGTGGAAAGATGTATTAGGTGAGCAAAAGGTCCATGTGATCACCGCTTACGTTTACAGCTTGTCACACAAAGAAGATAAAGAGTAACCCAAGACGGTTTCTTTATCATTGCCAAAGGATAAGGCCTCTGACGTTCAGTCGGGGCTTTTTTTTTAAATGCACATTATTATCAATACGTTATTCAAGATTGTATTATGTTTCTTATTTGTATTCTTTAATAACATTTTTTAGAAGGATAGCTTCATGTCAACACCACAAGCCTGGTATAAGCAGTTCTGGCCTTGGTTTTTAATTATGTTACCGTTATGCGCCGTTATTGCGAGTGTCAATTTGCTCTTCCTCGCTATCAATAATAAAGATCCCTTGGTATCAGAAGATTATTATAAAGAAGGGAAAACGATTAATTTAGACTTACGTAAAATTAAACAAGCTCAAAAATTAGGAATGAATTATGCCCTTCGATTTGATGATGAATATGTCGAAATTAAACAAGAAGGCGGGGAGTCCTATATTGCCGCCTTGAGTGTGGGTTTTTTTCATCCAACCATCGCGTCAAAAGATTTCAGTGAGATTGTCACTCCAGATGCCAATGGCATCTACCGCATTGAATTAACCCAAAATATTACCGGTCCTTGGGAAGTCAGAATTGAAGGTTACGATCAATCTTGGCGCATTCAAAAACGCTTAACCCTTGTTGATGATTCAGATTACTGGCTAAATTAATATGACGACACAGACTCGCTGTTTTCATTGTGGTGAAGCCGTGTTATCAGGCAAGCCTTTATATACCCGCATTCAAGATCACGATGAGGCCATGTGCTGCCTAGGGTGTCAGGCTGTCTCGGCAGCAATTGTTAACGCGGGTCTGTTAAATTATTATCAATTTCGGACGGAACTGGGCGGCTCACAGCAACAGCTTATCCCTGCAGAACTTTCTCACTTTAGTGCTTATGATCTCCCTGAAATACAAGAGGAGTTTGTCTATCAAGATGAGTACTTTAAGCAAGTTTCTTTAACCCTTGAAGGCCTCACCTGCGCCGCTTGCTCATGGCTCATTGAGCACAAGCTTAAACAACTGACGGGGATTGAAAGTATCTCTGTCAATTCAACCACCGAGCGGGCCTTAATTCGTTGGGATCCAAACCTGCTGCAGTTAAGTGATATTTTGAATCAGATCACCCACATCGGTTATCAAGCTTTTCCTTTTCAAGTCGATGAGCAAGAAATTAACAGCAAGAAAGAAAGTCGTCAATTTTTATTACGTTTAGGTTTAGCAGGCTTTGCTACCATGCAGGTCATGATGTTTGCCCTAGCCTTATATTCAGGTTTTTTTACCGATTTAGACAGTGAGTTTCGTGATTATTTTCGTTGGGTGAGCATGTTATTTGCCGCTCCTGTGGTTTTTTATTCGGCCCAACCGTTTTATTTTAGTGCTATTCGCGCGCTCTTAATGGGCCGTATTAATATGGATGTCTCCGTCAGCATCGCCATTTGTGGCGCCTATATCGCCAGTTGCTTAGAAACCATTCGAGGCAGCGGTGAAGTGTATTTTGAATCGGTTTCCATGTTTACTTTTTTCTTATTACTCGGTCGATATTTTGAGCAAAATGCCAGACAAAAAGCCTCCGTCAATGCCAGTAACTTACATAAACTCATTCCTCTCACAGCCAATAAAATAAGTGACACTGGAATGGAGGAAGTCCCCGCTAAACGCCTTATTGTGGGCGATGTCATTTTAATTAAACCCGGTGAAATAGTGGCCGGCGATGGTAAAATCATTGAAGGCAGTAGCAGTATTAATGAGTCAATGTTAACCGGCGAGCAACTCCCTATCATCAAAAAAGTTGACAGCTTAGTTTATGCTGGGACGATTAATATTGACCACCCTCTGAAAGTCAAAGTAACGGCGGTTGGTCAAGAACAATTGGTTGCCGATATTATTCGATTGCAAGAAATTGCTAGCCATAATAAGCCTAAAATTGCTTTATACGCGGATACGTTTTCAAATTATTTCACTGCAGGTGTCTTACTTCTTGCTAGCCTCAGTTATTTGTTTTGGTCTTTTTATTCTCCTGAAGATGCGTTTTGGATCACGCTATCCGTGTTAGTGGCCACTTGTCCTTGTGCCCTTGCCTTAGCCACCCCAACCGCCATCACTTGCAGCACGTCCATTCTGACTCGATTAGGCATTATCGCCCGAAAAAATGATGTGTTTGAAAAGCTACCATTAATCAAGCATGTGGTTTTTGATAAAACAGGCACCCTCACCTGCGGTCAATTAACGATTGATAACCTAACTCTTTTTGGTATGAAAACAGAGCACACTTTAACAACAACGCCTATAACCGTTAGCCAAGCACAACAAAAACAGCATATTCTGACGATTGCCGCCGCCCTTGAAGCCCACTCGCTCCATCCCATTGCTTCTGCATTTATGCCTTATCAACAACAAGATATCGTCGCAAGCCATTGCGAAAATAAAGTGGGACTGGGGATTGCAGGTACCATTCAAGGCGCGCAGTATAAACTGGGTAGTGCTGAATTTGTTGGGGCACATACAGTGCAAGATACCCCATCATTAACCTATCCTTTATCAGTAGAAACAACGGATCGCGATATAGCTAATGATCCTTTCAATAATCAATATCATGTCAATGGACAAGATATTTGGCTGAGTGAGAACAATCACATCTTAGCCAAAATTCAGCTCAGTGATAAACTACGACCCGATGCCTCAATCGCCATAAAGCAATTACAAAATATGGGTTGCCAAGTCAGCATGGCGACCGGTGATACGGGGCCTCAAGTGTTGACCCTAGCTAACAAGCTGAATATCAAAAATGTACACCAAAACTTAAAGCCTAATCAGAAACTGGAACTCATCAATGCACTCCAACAGGAGCAACAAACCGCGATGTTTGGTGATGGCATTAATGATGCGCCCGTATTAGCCGGCGCAAACCTCTCTGTTGCAATGGGCAGTGGCGCGGCAATAACGAAAAACAGTGCCGATCTTATTTTACTCGGCGATCATCTTTCTCGTTTCAGTGATGCTATCTTGGTTGCCAAGAAAACCAAAGCGATTATTCAACAAAACCTTTTCTGGGCAATCGGTTATAATGTGCTGATTATCCCGCTGGCCATGACAGGAAATGTATTACCTTATGTGGCAGCGTTAGGTATGTCTGCCAGCTCTCTCATTGTTGTCTCTAACAGCTTGCGATTATTAAAGGTTAAAGTATGAGCATCATTTATATATTAATTCCCATCGCTATTATTTTTGTGATTATTGCTATTTGTCTCTTTTTTTGGGCGGTACGCTCTGATCAATTTGATGATCTTGACAAACAAAGTGTCTCCATTCTCTTTGACTATGAGCCTTCTGAGGTTAAGTCTACTCATTCTCAAGCGTCAAGGTTAGAAACTAAGATGTGCGATAACATCAATAATAGAGACAAACACGGTAATGAATGAATATGGCATAGTCGCCGCTTTTATTGTTGGATTAATGGGAGCCGCTCACTGTGTGGGCATGTGTTCTGGGTTAGTGGGGGCATTATCTAACCCTACATCGGGCAACCTTAAGTTATCTGGCCATAACACAAGGTCGGCTCTTCCACGTAAAATGCAAAGATCCCCTTTTGCTCATCAATTAACATTTGTGCTGAGCTATAACCTTGGACGGATCAGCAGTTATACCTTGGCTGGCGCCTTAGTGGGAGGCTCCGTCAGTGGTTTAGGACTATTGTTTAATATGGATGCTTATCTGCTATTTTTACGGGCGATAGCAGGATTGATGATGATAGCCACAGGATTGTATATTGCTCAAGTGTGGGCAGGAGTCATGCAAATAGAATACGTTGGAAAAATCGTGTGGCGCTTTGTGGCCCCCTTAGCCAATAAATTTATTCCCGTCAAAACACCTTTTCAAGCGATGATCGCTGGCCTACTTTGGGGTTGGCTGCCTTGTGGTTTAGTCTATAGCACGCTTACGTGGTCGGTGGCGGCCAACTCAGCCCTTGAAGGTGGGTTGATTATGTTGGCTTTTGGGCTTGGCACCCTACCAGCTCTCTTAAGCATGGGCATGGCCGCAACGCAACTTAGCTATTGGGTACAAAAAAAGACCATTCGAATATTAAGTGGCATGATACTCATTGCCTTTGGGATCCAGACCTTATATATAGCCATAGCTCAATATAAACTTTAAAAAAATTGAAGTTGAAGCCACTTGATTTAAAGGGTGAGAATGGGATAAACGCGCATATTGAGCGATCAATATCACACTATCCTTACAAAAAGTAAGGTATTATGGAATAAAGCGTTTCCAAGCGACATAATAAACGGATGTGATTTGATGAAATCTGCCAATAATCAAGCCTGTCGAACAATGACATCGAGCCTTCATTGTCACAATTGTAGTATGTCAGAGCTGTGTATCCCCTTTAGTTTGAATCACCAAGAACTCGATTTACTCGATAATATTATTGAACGTAAAAAACCCATACAAAAAGGGCAGCAAATTTTTAAAGCGGGCGATTCACTGCAGTCCTTATATGCCCTACGTTCGGGAACATTGAAAAGTTATACCATCACAGAACAAGGTGATGAGCAAATAACAGGTTTTCATCTTGCGGGTGATGTCATCGGTTTTGATAGTATTTATTCAGGTATTCATCAAAGTTTTTCACAAGCATTAGAGACTGCAATGGTCTGCGAAATTCCTTATTCGACCTTAGATTCATTATCAGGTACGCTACCTAAGCTCAGACAGCAAGTCATGCGACTCATGAGTAATGAGATCCAAAGCGATCAAGAAATGATTTTATTACTCAGTAAAAAAAATGCTGAACAACGTTTAGCCACTTTTTTAAGTCAACTGGCTAACCGTTTTAGTGAGCGAGGATTCTCTAAAAAAGAATACCGCTTAGTCATGACCCGAGGTGATATTGGTAACTATCTTGGCTTAACAGTCGAGACCATCAGCCGGCTATTAGGTCGTTTTCAAAAAGCCAATATGATCCAAGTACGAGGCAAAGATATTAGTATCATTAATTTTGATGCTCTCGATAAACTGGGCTGTAAACAATAAAAAGATAAGATAAAGCCTTAATAAAATGGATCTCATGCTGAGCTTTATCTACAGTAATATCATCAATACAATTTAGACACTCAATTAATGAGCAGCTTAGAAGGAAAATGCTATGACGGAATATCAAAAACTTCTTGTCGTCATCGATCCAACGACCGATACACAAGCCGCACTCGCTAGAGCCGTTGAGCTTTCCATCCCGAATAAAGCCAGTATTACTGTGTTTCTCTCTATCTATGATTTTTCTTATGAAATGACATCCATTGTGTCGCACCAAGAAAGAGAAGCCATGCGCGGTGGGGTGATTAGCCAAAGGAAAGCGTGGTTAGAAGATGTCCTAACAAACTACCGTCAAGAAGGTATAACGATCAATACCAATGTCGTTTGGCATAATCGCCCTTTTGAAAGTATTATTCTTTACGCTATTCAGGGGAGTTACGATCTTATTGTTAAAGGAACTCATGAGCATGATAAATTCAAGTCGGTTATTTTCACTCCAACCGATTGGCATTTAATGCGCAAAGCCCCCGTTCCTGTATTACTGGTAAAAGATCATGACTGGCCTGTTGCGGGCAAGATCTTATGCGCCATCAATGTTGGCTCTGAAGATGATGCACATCAAGCCTTAAATAATCGCATTATTGAGCATGCGATCCAACTCGCGGCTCAATTCGACGCGCAAGTCCATTTAGTCAATGGTTATCCTGGTACGCCCGTTAATCTCGCCATTGAATTACCCGATTTTGACAGTTACGCCTATACAGAAACATTACGTATGCAACATGAGCAAAGAGTGCATTTCCTTGCCAGCAGCCATGCCATTGCCGTCGATTGTTGTCATATCATTGAGGGGTTGGCAGAAGATGTTATACCCGATGTGGCGAAACAAATTGATGCGGAGTTAGTCATACTGGGTACCGTGGGCCGTACAGGATTTTCAGCGGCCCTTATCGGCAACACCGCAGAGCATGTGATTGACAGTTTAAATTGTGATTTATTAGCCATTAAACCTGAGGGCTATCGTTCACCTTTGGCAGACGATTAATGTATAAGGACAAGATGATGGTCAGTATAAAATAGGGCTGGTTTGATGCCCTATTTTTAAATGTCACACCGACTGTGGCGCATATGTTTCAATCCCCTAACACGGTATTACGCATTATATTTTCAAGATAACTTGCTGGTGGTCAACACCAACATTTCATATTTCTCTATCAAACTACCCTGCCTCCCTTGTGACTTGCCCATGCTTAGCGAGCGTCAACAATGGGGATCGCTACAATAAAACAAGCAACATTAACAACCTCACTGATTACTGGTTTTCAAGCAGTAAAGGGATCAAAATTCGTTGCACATTTTCCAATAAAGCCTCAGGATATTGATCAATAAAGAAGTGATCACCTTCAAGATAATTAAGCTCAGCCCCTTCAGTCGTGAGTGCTTGCCAAGCGGTCAATTGGTCATGAGTAATATCGTCATCACGTCCACTGAAAACATGGATCGGACACGCTATTGGGGTTTGACTCGCTAAATAAGACTCCGCAATGGAAAAATCAGCCCTAAGCATAGGCAATAGCAAAGCCATCAATTCTTCATGTTGTAATATGTCATTCGATGTGCCATTTAATTTTGTTAACTCACTGACAAATTCAACTTGAGGTAGATGCGCAATATTAGGCTTAATACTGGGTAAATGGGGTGCGCGGCTGCCGGAGGCAATAAAAGCTTTGGGTAAGGCATAGCCTTGATGCTGCAATTGTAATGCGAGCTCAAAAGCCACCCGACTGCCTAAACTGTGACCAAAAAAACATAAGATTTCGCTGTAATAAAAGTGCGATGCTGCATAAGCTCATCAATCAGTAGCGCCATATGATCGAGCGGGGTCTCATCAATACGGGTGGATCTTCCCGGTGGCTGAAAACACACGAGCTCAACGGTTTCGGGTAAAAAACGCTGCCAATGTTTAAATATTGCCGCACTTCCGCCGGCATAAGGAAAACAAATGAGCCTTAATAACGCATTGGGTTTTGTATTTGGCTGAATAAAACAAGAAGAAGATGTCACATGGCTACCTTAAAAAATAAAATAGCGTAAAAACTACCCTCACCGCCCTCTTTTTACAAGCTCTATCATCATAATATAGACTAAATTTCATCTTAATCCTTTTACCTTTTTCAATCTTATGACCTCTTCATAAAAACGACATCCAGTTTAATTTGAGTTGTTTTAAGCTTTTCAGTCATAAACGGCAGGAAAAAAGCCATTAAGCTTTACCCTTTAGACTGAAACTGGAATAATGTGCGGCCTAAATTGGCTAGAATTAAGTGCGTTTTTATGTCTGAAGAAAAATCAAGCTCACAAATCACTCGAATGAATAAACTGCAAAAACGCTTACGCAGTGAAGTGGGTCGTGCCATTGCAGATTACACCATGATTGAAGAGGGTGATACTGTGATGTGTTGCCTTTCAGGCGGTAAAGACAGCTACGTGATGCTCGATATTTTACTGAATTTACAAAAACGGGCCCCGATTAAATTTGACATTGTGGCCGTCAATTTAGACCAAAAACAACCTGGTTTTCCTGAAGATGTCCTTCCTCGCTATCTTGATGCCCTAAAAGTGCCTTATCATATCTTAGAAAAAGATACCTATTCTATTGTCATGGATAAAGTCCCTGAAGGTAAAACGACCTGCTCTTTATGCTCTCGTCTACGTCGCGGTACTCTGTATGGCTTCGCACAGAAAATTGGGGCCACTAAAATTGCATTAGGCCATCATAGAGATGACATCATAGAAACGCTGTTTTTAAACATGTTTTTTGCAGGAAAAATGAAAGCCATGCCGCCAAAGCTTTTATCGGACGATAAAGCAAATATGGTGATCCGCCCATTAGCGTATAGCCGTGAAAAAGACATTGCTGAATATGCCTCATTGAAAGCCTTCCCTATTATTCCCTGTAATTTATGTGGTTCACAAGAGAACTTAAAACGCGCAGCAGTCAAAGATATGCTTAAACAGTGGGATACATTATATCCTGGCCGCATAGAAAGTATTTTCACTGCTATGCAAAACACCGCCCCTTCTCAAGGTGTTGATCGTGAACAATTTGATTTTCTTGCTCTCAAACGGGATGACAGTGTCACTGCAATCGGTGATGTTGCCGAAGCCTCTCTGCCTGCATTTGATTTTTTAGACGTCGCTAATAGTGGTCATATTAATCTCGATACGTCTGCCCGAATCGATGTCGTTAATACATATACCCCTAAGTGGTCACAACGCTAATCACTATACTCAAGTAACCTTAAACGGGTTACTTGAGGAGTTATTGTCAAATGTGGTGTATCAATGAATCGTGATGCTCTGTTTGATCTTGAGTGATCCGTTCACCATCTTTAAATTGAATACCTGATATGACATCAGCAAGCAGCTT